>CAKMZG010000004.1:29409-33162 GCA_929200335.1 uncultured Alphaproteobacteria bacterium
ATTTCGGCCATATTCTTTCCTCCTACATTTTGGGCAATCGCGTTAAATGCACTTGCCCCCTCCAAATAAATTTTTAATTAGTTTTTTCGAAACCATTTTACAAAATGTCATTTAACTCCATGGAAATGGGCTATTAGAAACAGGATGCAACTCACCTTTTTCATAACGTTCAAAACGGAACGGCTTCAATAATTCCTGCTCTTCGCCCATAATCTCATCTGCTACTAAACGGCCAACACCCAACATTTTATAACCATGATTACTATCAGCTATAACGCTAACATTATCATGGAAGCGATCAAATACTGGGAAACTATCAGGCGTAAAACAACCAATACCACCTGAAGGTTCTTTATGATATTTTCCAATCATACCTTCAAAACGCTTATGGCAATGAGCTAATGCCGATACCCACATATGGGCAAAATCATCCCCTGATACGAACTCAGGACTTGATGGTCCATAAGGGTCAATTTGAACATCATTAACAGGCTTGTCTATTTTATAAGGAGCCGCACCCCCTTGGATGCCATTGAAATGCCAATCAGGCTTATAATAAATACCCCACATCTCATCAGTAATTAAAGAACCATCCACATCAGAGATCAAGGGAGCATCCGTATCCACGTGAGTAACAGGTGGAATAGACCCATCATTTGCAAGCAGTGTTTCTGGCTTAACATTTAACACGCCCTCTTCAAGCTGCCAAAAACGCCACATATCAACGCCCTCATGCATCTTTCCGTCCTGGCCTTTAATGCTGACCGTGCGAGGGAGTTCTAACATATCCCAAAAATCACGAACCCAAGGTCCGGTAGCAACCACCACATGATCACATTGAACTGAACCCTTATCAGTCTCTACTGCAGAAACGGAACCGGAATTATCACGCGTAAACCCTTCCACTGTAACACCAGTAATAATACGAACACCTAACTCTTCTGCCTTTTTAGCCAAACCATACATGGCGACTGTATTATTGGCAAAACCACCACGTTTCTCGTGCAAGACAGATGTAATACCTTGCGCTTGCCAATCATCATAAATGCCTTTCATATAATTGGTAGAATCAGCCTCACCCTCAATGAATGTGCTTTCATAGCCGATTTCTTGCTGCTCTTTATGAATTTGCGCTATATTCTCGTGCATGCTTTCACATGAAATTTGTAGATACCCTACAGAATGATATGAAAAAGCTTCAGGATCACTTTCCCAAACTCCAACAGAATGCGCCATCAAATTGCGCATCGCGGGTTGAAAATAGTTATTACGCACCACGCCACAAGCAATGCCTGTAGCGCCTGCCGCAATGCCATCTTTATCTAAAATTACGATTTGACCATCGACTTTCTCGCCTTTTTCAGTTAAACGCTCTGCTAAACGCCAAGCTGATGATAGGCCATGAATGCCTGCCCCAATTATTACGTATTTTGCTGCTGTAGGAAATGCCATATTATCTCTCGCGTTAAATTAAACCTAACTGCATCTAAAAGCGCCCTAAATCTAAAGACAATGTATGAAAACAACTCTATAAATTTGTTTGGTATGCTCCCTCAATATTTATGATGAATTAGTTTTTCTCTATTTGCAAGGATTTTTCGAACCAATTTTGCACAAATTTAATAAAATTTGCTATTTTGGTATAAATTTGGTATTGTTAGTATAAAAGGAAATGATGTGATACAAAAAATTGGCTCCCATGAAATTGCAAATATGCTCCGCCAAGATATTTTAAATGGCGTTTTAAATTCCAAACAACGATTACCATCTGAACGCATTCTGGCCGAACAGTATAAAGTAGCGCGAGGAACAATAAGAGAAGCATTAAACATATTAGCTATTGAAAAATTAGTAGAAATTCGCCCAGGCAGTGGCACCTATATTATTGGTGAAAATCCGGAGCAACGCTTTCCAATGATAGATGGTGCAAGCCCGTTAGAGTTAGTCGATGCACGCTTTGCCCTTGAACCGCATGTCTGTCGGTTAGCTATATTAAATGCCCGCCAACAAGAACTGGATGCAATTGAACGAATATTAGTAGAAATGAATAATCTAACCGAAGATCCAATAGCGTTCTCCAGAGGTGATACACAATTTCATACGCTTCTAGCAGAAACAACCAAAAATAGACTTCTAATATGGATTGTTGGGCAAACTAATTCTGTCAGAAATCAACATCAAAGGCACAGAATGCGTAATCTTACTTTAGATAAACCCACTATGGAGCTTTATAACGAACAACACCGTAGAATTTTAAATGCTATCCGCGATAGAGAACCAGAGTTAGCAGCCCAAGCAATGAAAGACCATTTAGAAGCTGCGCGACTTTCTCTTACACGTGCAGCTGCAACATGATCAAACAACACGGGCACAAGTTTGCAGCCAGTTCATGTAAAGCCGTTCAGCTAAAATTTCAAATTCTTTAGTTTTTTCATAAACCTCTGCTTTTAATTGATCAGCCCCTGTTTTTCCTAAAGCAGTATTTAAGGCTTTATTATATTCAGGAATTTTATCCCATTCCTCAACCGTATCATCTTCAACCTCAATATGAAATTGCAAACTATAGGCTCTAGGCCCCCAAGACATGGCTTGAACAGCACAGTCATTTGACGTTGCTAAACATTTTGCACCAGCTGGCATTTGTTTTATTTCTGCACTATGCCATTGGAGTGCTGAAAATTTTTCAGGCAAACCATCAAGCAATGTTGTTTCAGCACCGTCTTCAGTAATTGAAATATCCAATACACCAATTTCTGGGGTATCAGAGAGGCCACATTTCCCACCCAATGCCTCAGCCAGTAATTGATGACCTAAACAAAGACCTAAAAAAGGCACCCCTTTTTCTTCAACCGCTTGTTGAATATATTTTTTTTCTTCTACAAGCCATGGATATTTTTGTTCTTCCCAAACATCCATAGGGCCGCCTAAAACCCATAGTCCATCATAGTCTTCAATGGGGGGTAAAGCCTCGCCTTGATCAAGATGTATGGCATACCATTCATGGCCATCTTCTTTTAAAAATTTTCTAAAAATTCCAGGGTGTTCAACACCTGCATGTTGTAGGACTAAAATTTTCAAAAGGATCTCCCATGTTTTGTTACATTTTTAGTATAATTAAAATTATTTGATTGGCTAATAATGTTTTATTATCCAATACCTAAATAAGCCGCTTGAACTTTAGGATCGCTTTGCATCTCATCAGCAATGCCCTTCATTACGATACGACCAGTTTCCATAACAAATCCATGGCGTGCAAGTGATAAAGCAAGACGTGCATTCTGTTCAACTAATAAAATGGTAACACCAGCTTCATTAATTTGACGAATAATACGCGCAATTTCTTGGCACATAACCGGTGACAATCCTAAGGACGGCTCATCCATCAATATGACTTTTGGTGATGACATCATAGCTCGCCCAATAGCAACCATTTGTTGTTGCCCACCAGATAATGAACCAGCCATTTGTTTAGTACGATGTTTTAGGTCAGGAAAATGCTCGTAAATCCGCTCAATATTATTATCCATTTCAAGTTTATTATTACGTTGGAAAGCACCCAACTCTAAATTTTCCAAGATGGTCATTTGCCCAAATAAACGTCGACCCTCTGGCACATGAGCAAGCCCACGAAGATTAATATCCTCTGGAGCCATATTAGTTATATCTTCACCTTCTAATGAAATATTACCTGCATTGGGTTTAATGGCGGTTTTTCGTCTTCCTGCAAGAGAAATATAAAGCCTCTATGAAATG
>CAKMZG010000004.1:33172-33939 GCA_929200335.1 uncultured Alphaproteobacteria bacterium
GGGTTTATTGAGACCAGAAATAGCACGCAAAAGCGTAGTCTTACCTGCACCATTAGCACCAATTAATGTGGCTATTTCACCTTGTTCAATCTCCATATCAACACCGTTAACAGCACGTACTTTACCATAGCGTACTTTTAAACCTTCTATTTTAAGCAAAGCTGTCCTCCGATCCTAAATAGGCTTCAATCACTTGTTCATTTTTCGCAATCTCCAGTGGGTTCCCTTCCGCGATGGTTTTACCAAAATCCAACACGGTTAATTTATCACAAAGCCCCATGACTGTTTTCATATCATGCTCAACCAATATCACTGTAATTCCGCGTTCATCGCGCAACTTTCTAATTAAATTAGTCATACGCTCACTTTCAACAGGATTCATACCTGCAACAGGTTCATCTAACATCAAAAGTTTTGGTTCAGTTGCAAGAGCAGCTGCAACATTTACCATTCGTTGAAACCCATAAGGCAAGTTAGCAGCATCATGATCAACCCATTCTTCTAATCCCATAAAACGAATTATCTCCATAGCTTTCTCACGGTTCTCTTCTTCCATTTTACCGCCACCAAATATGGCCTGTAAAACATTTTCTTTAGCATGAAGATGACGGGCTATCATGATGTTTCTTAAAACAGAAAATTCACCAAATATTGCGGTTCGCTGAAAAGTTCTAACAACACCCATAGCTGAAATTTGACTAGCATTTTTACCCTTTAAGGATTGGCCGTCAAATGAAACCGAACCAGAAGTTGGCTTTAATGCACCG
>CAKMZG010000005.1:0-18663 GCA_929200335.1 uncultured Alphaproteobacteria bacterium
ACCATGCTGGTGGCATTGCCCAGCACCACCAAAAAACTTGCACAATATAAAAATACCAATGTGACAAAGCAGACAACAGATAGCAGATTTAACAAACTCAAACCCACCAAAAGTGACAAAACAATTACTGTAAAAATGCTGCTGAATATCATGGTTTTTATCACACCAAATTTATCAACTGCATGGTGATTTAAAAACTGCCCAAGCGGTATACCCAATCCAGTCATAGCGAAAATCAAAGCAAATTTTAAACCCGTGATACCATATTTAATTTCTAACATTGGAGCTATATTGATAACATATAAGATAATGCTACTATTCAGTAAAACGGCAACCCAAAGAAAATAGAATGATTGTCGATTGCTTAAAACCATTTTGACGGCAGAAAAAATAGAGCTAAATTGCAAAGCATTAGGGTTTAAATTCTGATTGGTTTCCATATATAAAAATCGGGTTGCTAACCATAAACCAGTGCCAAATAAAATTAAAAAGAAGAATACTCCTCGCCAACCACTAAATATACTAATGAAATAAGCTATCAACGGAGCCAGAATAGGCGCAATAGAAAAAATAGCCATAGCAAAACTGATGGCTTTTGCTAATTCTGCACCTGAATTTCTATCGCGCAAAATTGCCCGTGCAATCACTTGTCCACTAGCAGCTCCCATACCTTGTATAAAACGCCCCAGCAACACAGTGCTTATAGAAGGCGCACAGAATACTAATATTGAGCCTAAAATATAAAGCCCTAATCCAACCTGTAAGACTGGTTGTCGACCAAAGCGATCTGATGCAGGGCCATAAAACATTTGCATCAAAGCAAAAGGAAATAAAAACGCAGGAATAGAATATTGCACCAGCTCTAATGAGGTCTGCAACCCCCTTTCCATATGATGAAAAACAGGGAGCATGATATCAATAGATGCGGCTGTGATGCAAAATAAAGCGCCACAATAAATGACTAAATTAGATTTTTTCATTAAAAGATCACGAATCCTGCTAAAGCATTCCATTTTTTAATGAAATCACTCTATTCTTGGTCAAATAGTTCAAATTTTAGATAAAGAAGGGCTTAAAATTAACCGCCAGTCATGCTCATATGACGACCAACGGATGGCGCGATTTTATCTCGATCAATGATAAAGTCATGACCTTTTGGTTTACGCAGAATAGCATCATCAATAGCTTGAGACAAGGCTTCATTGCTTTCAGAAGCTCGCAAAGGCTCACGCAAATCAGCCGCATCTTCTTGCCCTAGACACATGAAAAGCGTGCCTGTGCAAGTAACACGAACACGGTTACAACTTTCGCAGAAATTATGTGTCATAGGCGTGATGAAGCCAAGGCGACCACCCGTTTCTTTAATCTCAACATAGCGTGCAGGGCCACCGGTTTTATATGGAATATCAGTAAGGGTATAGTTTTCACTTAAGCGCTCACGAACGGTCGAAAGCGGTAGATATTGATCCACCCGATCGCCATCAATCTCACCCAATGGCATGGTCTCAATAAGGGTTAAATCATAGCCTTCCCCATGCGCCCATTTTAACATCGGCTCAATTTCATGCTCATTGACATCTTTTAATGCTACAGCATTAATCTTTACCTGCAATCCTGCTGTTTTTGCAGCTGCAAGACCATCATAAACTTGTTGCAAATGACCCCAACGGGTGATCTCATGAAATTTATCAGGATCAAGCGTATCAAGGGATACATTCACGCGCTTAACGCCACAATCTGCCAATTGCTGAGCATATTTAGGCAATTGCGAACCATTGGTAGTTAAGGTCAATTCTTCCAACTTACCACTGTCTAAATGACGCGAAAGACCTTCAATTAATTGCATGATGTTTTTACGAACCAGAGGCTCACCACCTGTTAAGCGCAGTTTTTTTACGCCCTTATCAATAAAGGCCGTACACAGGCGGTCTAATTCTTCCAAAGACAGGAGATCTTTACGCGGCAAGAATGTCATATTTTCTGCCATGCAGTAAACACAGCGAAAATCACAACGATCCGTAACCGATACCCTTAAATAGGATACCATTCGACCAAAAGGATCAATCATCGGTGTATTTGAGTCGTTCATATCTCGCCCACTTAATTTATATTATCGTAGTTCAGCTATTTTAATTGCTCAATAATTATTGAACCTTTCAACGCCTAAGGTCAATAAATTTTGCACCAAATCTTGCTAAACTGCCCAAAAGTTCATAGTTCTTATGATCAAGATCAAACTTTAGATGGGGAAATCCGTAATGAAGGCCATTGAAATATCACAGCCAGGTGCCGCAAATGTCTTAAAAATGGTAGAGCGGGCAAAACCTACGCCAAAGGCACATGATATTTTAATCGAAATTCATGCCGCTGGCATTAATCGACCCGATGTTTTGCAACGCGCTGGCCAATATGCGCCACCGCCAGATGCGTCGGATTTACCAGGCCTTGAGGCCGCTGGCATTATTGCTGCCATTGGTGATAACGTCACCAAATGGCAAGTGGGGGATGAAGTCACCGCCCTTTTGCCTGGTGGTGGCTATGCAGAATATGCCCTAACCCATGAAAGTCACGCTCTGCCTATGCCGAAGGACATGCCTATGATTGAAGCCGCTGCCCTTTGCGAAACCTATTTCACCGTTTGGAGCAATCTTTTCATGCGGGCAAAGCTTAAAGCGGGCGAAACCCTACTCATTCATGGTGGCTCATCGGGCATTGGCACAACGGCGATTAATTTAGCAAAACAATTTGGCATCACCACCATCATAACCGCTGGCAATGATGAAAAATGCAATTGCTGTCTTGAGCTCGGAGCTGATCATGCCATCAATTATAAAACCCAAGATTTTGTTGAAGAAGTCAAAGCCCTAACCAATGGTAAAGGTGTTGATGTGATCCTAGACATGGTTGGCGGTGATTATATCAATAAAAATATCTCACTTCTAGCACTTGATGGTCGCTTGGTACAAATCGCATTTTTAAGCGGCGGCATTAAAGCGGAGGTTAATTTTGCCCAAATCATGGGTAAGCGTTTAACTTTAACGGGCAGTACGCTCCGCCCTCAAACCATTGAGATGAAAGCTGCCATTGCGGATGATTTATTAACCCACGTCTGGCCATTAATGGATGCGGGAAAACTAAAACCCATTATGGCAAAAATCTTTGCATTTGAAGACGCAGTAAAGGCACATGAATATATGGAAAGTTCACAGCATATTGGTAAGATTGTATTAGAGGTAAAAAAATAGCGCGTTGCAACTTAATACAACGCGCTAAAAAATCATAATCTATTCAGTCGATTATCGCGCTTGTTTACTCACAACACGACGACGCTTTTGTGGGCTTGGGCGATCACCACTGTTACCGCGTTGATTGTCACGTGATTGATAACCACCGCCATTACTTGTTTTACCTTTATAGCCATTACCATTGGCACTAGCAGCGCGACGTGGCTTACCCCCTTGGTGATTCTTTTGACCTGCAAAGCCATCACCACCACGGCGACTATCGTCTCTTTTGCGGTTATCATTGCGAGGCTTTGAGTTTCTTGAAGGAGCTCCATCGCGTGATCTTGGACCCATACCATCATTTGTACGGTGACCACGACCATGGCGACCACCACTGTTAGATTCCACACTGCGCGCATCATCCCAGTTTTCACTGTCACGCTCATGACGGCGATCAATATGCTTTTTAGATTTTGTGCGCGTTGCTTCTATTTTACGCTTTTCAAGTTTCTTAGACGCTGACCAACGTTTTTTCTCAGGACGCTTGCCCGCTGGCTTTTTTCGCTCATTATTGCGCTGTTCTTCAACAGGTGTGTCCTCAACCATTAAATGATCCGCACGGTGGTCTGCACGATTGTCAGCCCATTTGCTTGATCTTTTAGGCGCTTGGCGATTGTCATCTCTATCCTTAAAGCCTTTGTCTCTTCTATCAGAACGAGGCTTATCTGATCTTGCTTTATCAAATCTAGGTTTTTTATCGCCCCGATTATCATTACGATTATCTGAACGGAAATCAGAACGTTGGTCTAAACGCGGATCAGCAGCGCCAGTACGTTTGCTTTTTGCAACAGGTGCTAAATCATTTTGATTAGCAACCTTGATTTTCAATTTCATCAAACGCTCAACGCCTTGCAACAGACGCTTTTCATGGTTGCCACAAAATGCAATGGCAAGACCTTCTTTACCCGCACGCGCTGTACGACCAATACGGTGAACATAATTTTCCGCAACCTCGGGTAGGTCAAAATTATAAACATGAGACACACCCGGAATATCAATTCCGCGTGCTGCAACATCAGTTGCCACCAAAATATTAGCTTTATAATTTTTGAAATCACGAATGGCACGCTCACGCTGGCCTTGAGATTTATTGCCATGTACTGATACAGCCGCAAAGCCCAAATCGCATAGGCGTTTCATCACTTTTTCTGCACCATGTTTGGTACGAGCAAAAACGATGGAATAATCACCTGGGCGCTCAGACAAGCAACGTACCAAAAGATCAAATTTTGAGCGCTGCTCAACTTGATAAACCTGCTGGGCAACCTTATCAGCGGCGCGGCCAACTGGTGCCGTTTCAACACGCACAGGGTCATTAAGATAAGAGCGTGAAAGCTCTTCCATTTGTTTCGGCATGGTCGCAGAAAACAACAGGGTTTGGCGTGGTTTTGCCAGAAGCGGTGCAATCTGGCGAAGCGCGTGGATAAAGCCCATGTCTAACATCTGGTCAGCCTCATCCAGTACTAGGAATTGTGCTGCATCTAGTTTAACGGCTCTGCGTTTCACCAAATCCAAAAGGCGGCCTGGTGTTGCGATTAACACATCTGTGCCGCGCTCAAGTTTACGTTGTTGAGTTTGAATGTTTGCACCACCCACAACCACATTCACCTTTAAGCTAGTGCCATAAACATAGCGGCGCAAGTTTTCATCAATCTGATTAGCAAGCTCGCGAGTTGGCACAAGCACAAGCGCATGTACATTTTTTGGCGCAGGCTTTTTGCGCAATTTTAATAGGTGATCCACAAGCGGCAAACCAAAAGCGGCAGTTTTACCCGTACCCGTTTGCGCTAGGCCCATAACGTCATGGCCATCTAGCACCAATGGAATGGCTTCTTCTTGAATTTGTGTTGGTTTATCAAAACCCAGTTTTTCTGTGGTTTTGATAAGAATTGGATCAAGTCCTAGGGCAGAAAATTTAGTCAAAATAATTCCTTTTCATGCAGGCCTATGCCAAAGATCAGAGTTCAACTCTAAATCAAACTGGTGCCTGCGAATGCATGTGCTTTACGGCAATGCCATAGGCAATGAACCCCGCTTAGCAGTGGTTTTTAGTTTTATTATTTTATGCAAAATCTCATCATGACTCATAAAAGCCAGCGAAAAGAATAGGCATCTCTATAGTGCGAATTCTCTTCAAGCTGAAACAGCTTTGTCATGGAAAACGCTTAGGCCAAGTAATTATTTTAGAGCAAGGCTCTGCTACTTAGCAAAATAATAATGGGTCTTATTACCCATAAACAAAAAAGGTCAGCAAAAGGCCGACCTTTTTTGAATTCTTATATCGTACAAAACTTATACGTTATCTTTTGGCTCAAGAATTTGACGGCCACGGTACATGCCTGTTTTTAGGTCAATGTGGTGTGGGCGACGCAATTCGCCAGAATCTTTATCTTCAACATATGAATTTGCTTTCAACGCATCTGTTGAACGACGGTGGCCACGCTTCATGCGTGTGATCTTACTTTTTGGAACAGCCATAGTTAAGCTCCAGCTATTTGGAATTTCTAGTTGAAAACACGTTAATACGTAGTTTTCTATTGATTGGCGCCTGTATAAGCGCAATTAACAGGAAAAGGCAAGCCCTAAAGGTATTTTCTTTGGAAAATATAGCCATTATTGTAACAAGAACGGCAGGAGTTGCTTATTTTGTAAGACATTTGACGTAAGCCCCCGATTTTTTGGCGCGGCGCTCTATGATTCTGGCTAAGATTTTCATTCGTCTGCTAGGCTTTCGCGGATTACGTAAAATGGGGTTAGGCAATGCCACAGTTAGATAGGCTGCTTGACGCGCTGTTAAACGCTTTGCTGAGCGTTTATAATAATGCTGGGCAGCCGCCTCAATGCCATAAATACCAGGCCCCCATTCTGCAACATTAAGATAAAGTTCCATGATCCGTTTTTTTGACCAAATCAGATCAGCAATCGGAGAAAGCGGTAGTTCAAAGGCTTTACGCAAGAAGGCCACAAAAGATCGCCCAGGCCAAAGTACCATATTTTTTACCGTTTGCATGGTAATGGTACTGGCACCGCGCAAACCCTTGCCCTGTGCTGCGCGCTTGATTACGTGATAAAACTCCGCAAGATCAATGCCATGATGAGAGCAAAATTGCCCATCTTCCGACATGATGACTGAGCGATAAACATGGGGGGAAACATTTTCCAAAGGCACCCATTTACGCTCTACTTTATGGCCTTGAACGTATTCAATAGCCATAAGCGTTGAAGGAGGATGCATGAAAGATGGGATATAAAGCAGCATTAATATGATTGGCACGATAAATAGCACCGCCACAAGCTTGATGCCAAACTTCATCATCCGCCACCGAATTGAAGGCGAGCTTTTAGCTTTTTTAGAATCGCCTTCCTTCTCTTTAGATGATTTTGCAGCGCCCACGAACCAAACCTTTATCTCAAAGACTTTTGCATAATATTTGCATAATAAAAGCGACATTATTAAGGGTGTGACACAATTTTGCAACTCCCCCTTGAGAAATGCCGCACTTAGCCATAAGATCGCGCCAATTAAGCAAGGAATATAATGATGCCAATGAACCAACAAGACTTTAAAAACAAGCTGGCACAGCATGAAAGCGCCATTCAATCAGCGCTTGATAGCATTTTGACCCTTACTCCCCAAACGGGTGAGACCACACGTCCTAGAAGCTTGATTGAAGCCATGCGTCATGGGGCTTTAAATGGTGGCAAGCGCTTGCGCCCCATTTTAATGCTTGAGACAGCCGCCCTATTTGATGCTCAAAATGAGGGAATTATGCAGGCTGCCTGCGCCCTTGAATGTGTCCATTGTTATTCTCTCATTCATGATGATCTACCCGCTATGGATGACGATGATTTACGCCGTGGAAAACCCACCGTTCATAAAGCATATAATGAGGCTGAGGCGATTTTAGCAGGTGATGCGCTCTTAACCCTCGCTTTTGATCTTATGGCGCAAGATATTACCCATAAAAGCGCTGAGGTGCGCATTAATCTCGTGCGTGGACTTGCACAAGCCTCTGGTCTTGGGGGCATGGCTGGTGGGCAATCGCTCGATCTGTCGCTCTCAGGCAACGATATTAATCCCGATGATGTCGTCCAAATGCAAACCATGAAAACCGGCGCACTTATTCGCTATGCTTGTGAGGCTGGCGCTATAATCGCCAATGCCTCAAATGAAGATCAACAGCGGTTGCGCAAATTTGGTGAAATTATGGGGCTGGCCTTTCAATTAAAAGACGATCTTTTAGATCAAACCTCAGACGCTAAAACTTTAGGCAAAGCAGTTCAAAAAGATGCAGATAAAGGCAAAGCAACCTTCATCCGCTTGCAAGGCATGGAAGATACACAATCTCAAGCTCATGCCCTCTTGGAAAAAGGCAAAGGCCTGTTGCAACCGTTTGGTGAGAAAGCAGATATGCTACTTGCTATTGCTCAATATATTATTGAGCGTAAACAATAGTTTATCTACTTTTCCGCTTTAACCTATTTCTTTAATGGCAATGGAATTTCTGGCAAATACCACTCCTTCAGCGCCGCCATATCTATGCCTAACTTAGCTTTAATCTCTTGCTCTTTACGCCAGCGGCTAAAGGTACAACTGCGCCATTCTTTATAACATGGCACATAACCATGAATAATATTTTGAATAACAGCCCTAGTATTAGATTTCTCATTATATGAAATTTTATCACTGTTCATATAATGGTAAAGAGCAGGCACAGTATCTATACCAGCGCTCTTTAAATAATATATGTCTAATTCTCGATTATTTTCAATGGCTTTATCTACATTGTAATTGGCAATGAAGCCTGAAAAATCAACAAAACAACAGCTTATTAGCACAAAGCCAAGCATAGCAAAATTAGACGCGATTAACCACTGACCGGTTTTCTTCAACACAATTCTCAAAACAATCAACAATAGGCCGCTAGCCACAAGTCCCATCCAGATCATTGCTGCAACCCTTAAAAATGTGAGTTGATAAACCGAAATATAGAGATCTAAACGAAAGATAGAAGCCAAAACCAACACGATGTTTTGTCCAACCCATAGATAAACGAGGGCGCGTAATAATTTATCACCTTCACTTTTTGAACCAGGGCGCAAAGCAATCAGCACAAAAAGTGCCGCCAATAAGGCCGTCACAATTAAAGGATAAGCCCCACGATGAGCATAAGAGGCATAAGTCATACCCTTAGGCAACTCCAAACCGCCCCAAAGATAGAGGCCATCCATGACAATTTGAACCACAAAGATTACATTAAAGACAATCAGTGATCGCAAAATCGCACCATGACTAAAAATTCCATAAAATACCTGTATTTGATTTTGCTGTTCAGTTTTTTCTTTAGTCTTTTCTTCTGGAGCTTTAGTCGATTTTTTAAAGCCAAATTTCTCCAACAAATTATAACCATGCCAACGCAAAAATGCCCAAACAGTAAGAAACACTATACTCAATTCAATAAGAATGGATGGATCGAGAAAACTCAAAATATACCACAAATCAATCTTGTTAAGCCAATTCTCAATGATAGGGTTTGCTTTAGCAAACAGTGCAATGAATGCAATCCCTATAATAATAGGCATCAGCCATTGGGTTATCAATAAAATTAAAGATTGTTTGGTTGATTTCTTGCTTAGAATTTTGGGGGGATTTTTTAAATCACTGATTGAAAATAGTAACGCTAAAAATGGAAATTTTAAGCATCTAAAAATAAAATTTGTCACATTACCCATGATCTGATTATTCATCAACATAGTGCCAGAAATAGCGAGCACTAGCGCCAAGGATAAAGATAGCCCAGAGACCTCTTCAAATAAAATTAAAGCTGCACTAAAATAAGCAAGCACCCCAACAAATTGAAATTTACTCCGCGCCTCTTGCATATTCAACATGCAACAAGAACTGCCAAGCAACAAAATGAATATACCTATCGACAGCCCCCACTCCACATCATGTGTCATGAACAACCAATAATAGACCCCTACCAAGATCGTGGCAAAACTTAATGCCTGTGATTTAACATGGGGCTTTGTAAGCACTAAAGCTGACATCCGCATCTCCTTTACAATAAATGAAGCTGGGACACTAGGAAGAGAATTTGCGTTTTCAATGTTAAAATTAAGGTGATTTAATGGTCTTATCATGTTGAAAATAAGGTATAGCGCAAACAATAAAAAAGGCAGAATGCTTGCACATCCTGCCTTTTAAAATTCTATGAGTTAACCCAGATAGGGGCTAGTGCGAATAGTTCTCGTTTAGGTGAATTCACATAAACGCTACACGCGCTAAGGCTTTAGGCAGCGCTTGGCGCAGCGTTTTTAACATCACCGTCCACATGAGCTTCAAATTTTGCAAAATTATCAATGAACATTTGCACCAATTTAGCAGCCTGCGCATCATAAGCCTCAGCATCTGACCAAGTACTGCGCGGGTTAAGAATAGCATCCTCAACACCCTCAATGGATAGAGGCACGTCAACACCAAAATTATCGTCTTTTCTAAATTCAGCATTCGCCAAAGTACCATTTAATGCAGCCGATAGCATTGCGCGGGTTTGTTTAATTGGCATGCGATTACCAACACCATAGGCACCGCCTGTCCAACCCGTATTTACCAACCAACAATTAACCTTATGCTCAGCAATTAAGCGGCGCAACAAATTTCCATATTCAGATGGATGACGCGGCATGAATGGCGCACCAAAACAAGTTGAAAAAGTTGCCTCAGGCTCGGTTACACCTTTTTCAGTACCAGCAACCTTAGCCGTATAACCAGATAAGAAGTGATACATGGCTTGCTCAGGTGTCAATTTAGCGATTGGAGGCAGAATACCAAAAGCATCGGCGGTTAACATAATAATGTTTTTAGGCTGTGGTGCCTTACCTGTTTCACTCGCATTTGGAATATAATGTAGCGGATAAGCACAACGGGTATTTTCTGTTAATGAACCATCGTCAAAATCAGGCACACCGTTTTCGTCCAAAACTACATTTTCCAATACTGTACCAAAACGCTCTGTTGTCGAATAGATTTCTGGCTCAGCCTCTTTAGACAATTTGATGGTTTTAGCATAACAGCCACCTTCAAAATTGAAAACGCCATCTGGTGCCCAGCCATGCTCATCATCACCAATTAAAGTGCGTGATGGATCAGCAGAAAGGGTTGTTTTACCTGTACCAGAAAGGCCAAAGAATACCGCAGTTTCACCAGCATCATTTACATTAGCAGAGCAATGCATTGGCATGATGTCTTTTTCTGGTAGCACATAGTTTAAAAATGAGAATACCGATTTTTTCATCTCACCAGCGTAAGATGTACCACCGATAAGAACAATCTTATTGGTGAAATCGCAAGCAATCACAGTTTCTGTACGGCAGCCATGGCGCTCAGGATGGGCGCGGAAAGATGGCAGATCAATCACTGTAAATTCTGCAGCAAAATCCTCAAGCTCAGATTTTTCTGGACGAATTAACATGTTGCGAATGAACAATGAATGCCATGCGTTTTCTGTGATAATGCGTGTCGAAAGCCTGTGGGTTTCATTAGCTCCTGCAAAAAGATCTTGTACGAAAAGCTCTTTGCCTTTTGCATGGGTTAAGAAATCTGCCAACAGAGTTTCAAAATGCTTTGGCTCCATTGGCTTATTATTATCCCACCAACACGTATCGGCAGTTTTTGCATCACGCACCAAAAATTTATCTTGAGCTGAACGGCCTGTATGTTGACCTGTGTAAGCAACCAAAGCACCACCCTGTGCTAGTTTAGCTTCACGGCGTTCAATAGCTTCTTGATAAAGCGCCGGCGCTTGATAATTATAATAAACGGCTTTCAAATCCTGCAAACCGAATGTTTCAATGCCCGATGACTTATTCCATACACCAAATTGTTCCATGATTTTACCTTCCATGGGAGTGTGCAATAAATTGCGCTTCTTCATTTTAACCAATGAGGTTTATCCCATTAGCCCCTAATCTATAGATAAAAGCCATAAGATATAAGCAAAAACAAGTAGTAATTCGTATTAAACGTTTTAAATTTTTTAATTAAACGATTTAAATATTTTTAAAAGGTTTTAAATTTTTTAAATCATGTATAATTTTTAAATTCACAAATTACAAAACTTAGAATCAGGTTATAATTTGTGCTCGAAAATTTATAGGACTTTCATTAAATTGTGCTCTAAATGCCGTACTAAAATGAGCCGAACTGGAAAACCCTGTGGCAAGCGCAATTTCTGTTAAATTCAAAGACGATTGTTCAATAAGGTTCTTTGCTTTTTGCAATCGTAATATGCGATAAAATTGCATGGTGCTTTGCCCTAATTTTTCATTAAATAAGCGATTAAGTTGTCGTGGACTAAGATCAACGAAAGATGCCAATTGATTAAGCCGAAGGGGATCAGCAAAATTATTTTCCATATTTTCAATGGTAGATAAAAGGGCTGGATGATGAACCCCATAACGCTCAGTTAAACCTGCTCGTTGTGCACTAGAGGAAGGGCGAATTTCAGTGTGCATAAACCAATCACTAACTTTTCTAGCAAAATTTGCCCCGTGTTGTATTGATAAAAGTGCATGCATTAAATCTAATGGCGCAATCCCCCCAGCGCAGGTAATACGATCACGATCAATCACATATAAAGAACGCTCCAACAATAGATCTGGTAGCGTTTCAGATAAGACTTCCGCATGTTCCCAATGCACAGTCATGCGGCGATTGCGCAATAAACCTGCCATGGCTAAAATCACGGGTCCGCCAGATACTCCGCCAAGACGCACATTATTACGTGCCAAATATCTGAGCCAATCAATACTCGCTCGATTATCAAAACTTGCAGGATCACCACCAGCAATCACTAGAACCAAATCATAATTTACCTGATCCTTAAATGTCTTATCGCTGTTTATAACAACACCAGATGAACTTATTGCAGCCTTACCATTGGCAGCCAAATGCATAATTTTATAATAGTCATAACCCTCTAAAAGATTAGCAGCACGCAAGGGCTCAATAATGGAGGAATAAGACATCAATGCAAATCCATTAACAAGTAAAAGCCCAATTCTAAAATGATGTTTTGCGATATTTTTCTTTATTTCTTCCATTTTTTATAAATAAACGTCTAAAATATGAAAGTCAAACCCATTATTTCAGCGGACACTACCCGTTCATGTAAGTGCTTAACAATTAAAAGCAAGCGATGAAAAGGGGCAGAGTTTTGCGGTATTCTGGATTTAAAGTTATCAAGGAAGCTTTGAGTGGCCATAAAGGCTGGAAACCGGTATGGCGTGAGCCTGAACCAAAAAAGCACTATGATATTATTATTGTTGGCGGTGGCGGCCATGGTTTGGCAACGGCTTATTATCTGGCCAAAGAATTTGGTGAGAAAAATATAGCTGTGCTTGAAAAGGGTTGGATTGGCTCTGGCAATATCGGTCGTAACACCACCATCATTCGTTCTAATTACATGTTACCCGGCAACGAGCCCTTTTATGAGCAATCTTTAAAATTATGGGAAAACCTTGAGCAAGATTTTAACTATAATGCCATGGTATCCCAACGTAGTATTTTAAACCTCTTTCATAATGACCCCCAGCGCGATGCTTTTGTGCGCCGTGGCAATGCTATGATGTTGGCGGGCGCTGATGCCGTCTTATTAGATGAGCAAGGCATTCGCGATCTCTGCCCTTACCTAGATTATGACAATGCTCGCTTTCCCATTAAAGGCGGCTTGATGCAGCCTCGCGGCGGCACAGTACGTCATGATGCGGTGGCTTGGGGCTATGCTAGAGGAGCCGATCAGCGCGGCGTTGATATCATCCAAAATTGCGAAGTAACAGGCTTTGACATTAATGATGGCATTTGCTCAGGTGTTGAAACTAGCAAGGGCAAAATTAGCGCTAACAAAGTAGCCGTCTGCGTTGCTGGTTCATCTGGGCGCGTCATGTCCATGGCTGGCATGCGCTTACCCATCGAAAGCCATGTCTTACAAGCCTTTGTTACAGAGGGGCTAAAGCCTGTTCTACCAGGCGTTATTACCTTTGGCGCAGGGCATTTTTATTGTTCACAGTCCGATAAAGGTGGCCTTGTTTTTGGCGGTGATATCGATGGCTATAACACCTATGCTCAAAGGGGTAATTTACCTGTTGTTGAAGATGTCTGCGAGGGCGGCATGGCAATAATGCCGATGATTGGCCGTAGCAGATTATTACGCTCATGGGGTGGCATCATGGATATGTCCATGGATGGCTCACCTTTCATTGATAAAACCCATATTGACGGCCTCTATTTCAATGGTGGTTGGTGCTATGGTGGCTTTAAAGCAACACCTGCCAGTGGTTGGTGCTATGCCCATCTGCTTGCCAAAGATGAACCCCATCCCAATGCCAGTGCATATCGATTAGATCGCTTTTTAAAAGGTGGTATGATTGATGAAAAAGGCATGGGCGCACAACCCAACCTGCATTAAAGGAGCAAGACCTTGATTATCAATCATCCCCTACTTGGTCCAAGAGACGCGGCAGAATTTACCTATCTTGGTGATGCGAATCTGATCAATCGCCCTGAATATGACCCCCAAAATCGCCCTGATGATCTCATTCAGCAATTTCATGATTACCTCTATATTAGAGAGAATCCAGCAGGTGAACATCGCGAATTATGGTTTCACGAACAAGGGGATCGTTCTTGGTTAGTAGTAACCCGCAATACTTTGACCCACGAAATTACCAAAGTTGAACTGGCACGCGATGTGGCAAGACAACAAGGACGTGATGGGGGAACGAAATCATGAGCCAAATTAACCGCATCGGCAAAGGGCTGATTAACACAGATCGAAACATTCGCTTCTCATTTAATGGTAAAGAATTTAAAGGTTATGAAGGCGATACGCTTGCATCGGCTTTACTTGCCAATGATCAAAAACTGATTGGCCGCTCGTTTAAATATCACCGTCCTCGGGGCATATTAACCGCAGGGTCAGAAGAGCCAAATGCATTGGTAACATTGCGCAAAGGCGCTCATGCAGAGCCAAATACCCGTGCAACTACGGTAGAATTATTCTCAGGGCTTGAGGCAAGTTCTCAAAACCATCGCGGTTCTTTAAAATATGACCTCATGGCCATCAATGATTTGATGTCACCATTTTTATCTGCTGGCTTTTACTATAAAACCTTTATGTGGCCGAAGGCATTTTGGGAAAAATTATATGAACCCATCATTCGCGCCTCTGCTGGCCTTGGCAAGCTTTCTATGGAAGCTGATCCTGATGTCTATGACAAAGGCTTTCTACATTGTGACCTCTTGGTAATCGGAGCTGGTTCTGCTGGTTTAACAGCAGCCTTAACCGCTGCACGCTCTGGCGCACAAGTGATTCTAGCAGATGAAGACTTCATGCTGGGTGGTCGATTAAACTCAGAAACCTATGAATTGGATGGCACCCATGGCTCAGAATGGGCAAAGGCCACAATTGCAGAATTAACTGCAATGGATAATGTGCGCGTAATGAGCCGCACAACCGTCTATGGAGCTTATGATCATGGTGTTTTTGGTGCATTAGAGCGCTGCACAGATCATCTAGCATCAAGCGATGGTAAACCACGTCAAATCCTATGGCGAATTTATTCCAAACGCTCCATATTAACTGCTGGCTCTACTGAACGCCCTATTGCTTTTGGCAATAATGATCGCCCGGGCATCATGTTGGCGGGGGCTGTACGTACCTATGCTAATCGTTACGGCGTTACAGCAGGGCAAAAGATTTCCGTCTTTACCAATAACGATGATGGTTGGCGCACGGCTCATGATCTTATCTCAATGGGTGCCAATGTTGTGGCTATGATTGACAGCAGATCAAATGCTGCAATTGCAAAGGAAATGATCAATAAGCTTACTGGCACCAATGTTATATTGGGTGGTCAAGTTTGCGATACATCTGGCCGCCATACGCTAAAGAGCATAAAAACAACAAATGGACAAACCATTGAGACGAATTGCTTGGCAGTATCTGGCGGCTGGAGCCCCAATGTACATCTCACCTGCCACCAACGTGGGCGCCCAACTTGGCGTGAAGATATAGCGGGCTTTGTACCAGGTTCGGATCTACCGCCAGGCATGTCGGTTGCTGGCAGTGCTAATGGCACAATGACGCTACATGCGGGTATGGCTGAAGCTCATAGCGTGGCAAAAAATTTAGTGAAAGATATGGGGTTTAAACCTTCAGCCCATAAATTGCCAAAAGCTGAAGATGAACCACGCGAAATTGCCGCCTTTTGGCATGTAAGGGATAGTAAAGGCCGCGCTTGGTTAGATTTCCAAAATGATGTCACCGTAAAAGACGTGAAACTTTCGCATCAAGAGGGTTTCCGTTCTGTTGAACATCTTAAACGTTATACCACTTTGGGCATGGCTACAGATCAAGGTAAAACTGCTAATGTCCCTGCGCTATCGGTGATGGCGGAATGCACAGGAAAAAGCATTGAGGATACAGGCACAACCATATTCCGTCCGCCCTATACGCCTGTTCCTATTGGCGCATTGGCAGGACGCGCAAGGGGGCAAGATTTTCGCCCCGTGCGCCATACCCCAAGCCATAAATGGGCAGAAGAGCAAGGCGCTGTATTTGTTGAAACCGGCATGTGGTTGCGCGCTCAATGGTTCCCAAGAGAGGGTGAAACCCATTGGCGCGAGAGTGTTGACCGTGAAGTATTGCAAACCCGAAAATCTGTCGGCATTTGCGATGTGACTACTTTGGGAAAAATTGATGTGCAAGGCAGTGATGCAGCCGCCTTTTTAAACAAAGTTTACGGCAATGGTTTTGCCCTATTGGCTGTGGGCAAAACCCGCTATGGCATTATGCTGCGTGAAGATGGCATCGCCATGGATGATGGTACAACCGCTCGGATGAGTGAAAATCATTTTGTTATGACCACCACAACTGCAAATGCGGTAGCGGTTTTTCGTCATATGGAATTTTGTCGTCAATGCCTATGGCCCAATATGGATGTCAATCTCATTTCAGCAACAGAGCAATGGGCGCAATATGCCGTTGCAGGACCAAATTCTCGAGCGCTTTTGCAAAAGATTGTTGATCCTGAATTTGACATTTCCAATGAAGCCTTTCCATTCATGGGCTGTGGTGAGATCACCGTTTGTGGTGGCACACCTGCACGCCTTTTCCGCATTTCATTCTCTGGTGAATTAGCCTATGAGATTGCTGTCCCCACGCGTTATGGCGATGGTCTTATTCGCGAAATGATGAAAGCAGGAGAAGAGTTTGACGTCACACCATATGGCACAGAGGCACTGGGCGTTATGCGCATTGAAAAAGGCCATGCGGCAGGTAATGAGCTATCAGGCCAAACCACCGCACGCGACCTTGGCCTTGGCCGTATGATCTCAAAGAAAAAAGATTGCATCGGTAACATTATGTCTGAGCGTGAATTGCTCAATCTAGACGATGGCCTTGCACTTGTTGGCTTTGTGCCAGTGGACAAGAGTAAATCTTTAAAAGCGGGTGCACACTTCATCACTAAAGGTGATCAAGCGACACTGACAAATGACCAAGGCTGGATGACATCGGTTTGTTATTCACCAAACTTAGAACATTCCATTGGCCTCGGCTTTATCAAGCAAGGCAGTGAACGCATGGGCGAAATTGTTATTGCCAGTGATCAATTGACTGGCCAGACACAAGATGTCGAAATTGTATCACCACATTTTATTGATCCAGAAGGGGAGCGTCTCCGTGGCTAAATCAACCTTACATGCAACCAGCGCACTTAATGGATTTCATCAAACTTGGGATGGCGTTGAATTAAGTGAAGTGACCAATAAAGCATTGGTATCTATTGCCGTGCCACTAAAAGGCGAAGCACAATTTCAAACTGCCATGAAAAAAGCCTTTGAAGCAGATGTGCCTGAAACAGGGGCATCCAGTTTTTCAAAGGATAAATCTAAACAATTTCTCGGTCTGCAAAAAGATCAGCTTTTTGCCGTGTTTGATCGAGAGGATGATTATCCAACTTCTGTGATCTCAGAAGCACTTAGCGATAAGGGCTACTACACAGATCAATCAGACAGTTGGGTGGTGTTGCGTCTCCAGGGCATAAAATGCCGCAAAGCCCTGGAGCGCATATGCCCCTTAAATTTACATCAAGATGTATTTGCCATCAATGAGGTTGCGCGCACAACCATGGAACACCTTGCCGCAATCATTGTTCGTGACGATAAAGACAGCTTTATTTTGATGTCTCCACGCTCATCGGCACATTCGTTCTTACACGCAATTGAGACATCGGTTAAAAATATATCCTAATTGCTGAAGAAAAAATCTTCTGCTACGCTTCAGTAAACATAAAGCGAGGGTATAATATGAACATAGGATTTATTGGCTTAGGCAATGTGGGCAGCAAATTAAGCGGCAGCCTATTACGAAACAATATAAATTTAATGGTCTATGATCTCGACCCAAAGCTGATTGAAAGCTTTGTGCAGAAAGGTGCCAAAGCTGGCTCATCAGCTGCCCAATTAATGCGTGAATGTGATGTTGTTATCACTTGCCTACCCTCTCCAAAGGCCTCAGATGCTGTTCTGCAAGAAATGATGCCAGAGGTATGTGATGGTAAAATTTGGATGGAAATGTCTACCACCGATGAAGCTGAGGTTAAACGCTTAGGCAATCAAATCATCGCCAAAGGCGGCAAAGCTGTTGATTGCCCTGTGTCGGGGGGATGTCACCGCGCTGATACGGGCAACATATCCATATTCGCAGGTTGCAATCGTGATACGTTCGATAAGATATTACCCCTCTTGAAACTAATGGGGCGCCGCATCTTACATACAGGTGAATTAGGCTCAGCATCTATTTTAAAAGTAATTACCAATTATTTGGCTACGGCCAATCTATTAACCTGTTGTGAGGCCTTAGTCACGGCAAAAGCAGCAGGCATGAACCTCAATGTAGCATATGAGGCTCTTAAAATTTCCTCCGGCACCTCATTTGTCCATGAAACTGAAAGTCAGGTTATCTTAAATGGCTCACGCGATATTTCATTCACTATGGATTTGGTTTCAAAAGACATCGGACTTTTCCAAGACATTGCAGACCGCCATGATGTGCCATTGGAAATTAATCCACTGCTAATCAAAATTTTTAAAGACGGTGAAGCGCGTTATGGCAGCCGCGAACTGTCACCTAATATTATTCGCCGATTAGAAGATGCCACTGGACTTTCAATTACTGCACCTGGTTTTCCCGCACAAATGAGCGATGAGGAAGAAGAAGAGGTGGGTTATGAGGTTATTCCCAAAGGACTTTGAAAGTTTGGGAACTTTGAAAATTAATCGTTATCCTGCAAGCCGGCACCAGCACCAGATAAG
>CAKMZG010000005.1:18673-32800 GCA_929200335.1 uncultured Alphaproteobacteria bacterium
TGGCTAAAGACGACAAATCTAAATTACAAACATTCTGAAGCACCTTGGATTTTAATTAAGTTAGGCAAGAATTCTAATAAATTCATTAACTCAATGAAAAAAAAATTCGGCGTTTTAGTTCAAATGCAAGGTGTTAATCGCAAAGAGAAAATGGGCGGATGGGTCAGGATTTCTTCTACCCTACCCTGTGAGGCACGCTATATTAGAGAATGCTCAAACCAAATACTAAGTACATTTTAGTCTTAAACTTAACTGTAAAAAATATGCAAACGCCTAATAAATTACGCTTTACTATCCACTAGCATTCAGCATCGGACTCTAATCATTGTCCTGCAAGCCGGCACCTGCACCAGATAAGCGAGATTCTTCACTTTCTGGTGCATAGGTGTGAGCAGCAAATGAATTGAGAAAAGCCCAGTCCTCATGGCTAACATCACATCCGCGCGGTTGAACTTCATGGGTAATCGTAAGCGCTTGCTCTACACGTTCAACCTTGATGTGATTAACTTTAGTGGCTTGTAGTTTTTTCAAAGCCTCATCAGCACATTCAAGCCCAGAGCCTGAAACCATGATACTTATATCATCCACTGTAACTTTTAACACATAGTTATAATGATTAGCGACAATATAGATTTGCCCCACCAAAACCATCGGACAAATTACACTGTCAAACTGGAAGGGTTCTGATTGTAAAAGCGCCGCGCGATCAGCAAGGATGGTTCCAGCTTTTAAAGAGCAAAAATCACCCTCAATAGATGACCAAATACCCGCATTATTTCCTATTCTACTGGCCATTGATTTTTTTGGATCATCCAGCCATTTGAAATAAGGCACAAAACTCCCAGCACCATCTAAACCAAGCTTGGTAAGAGATTTTGCAATCATGCCCACTTCTTCGGCCAACCCCCAAGTTAGACCAGCGCCTTTTGCGGCTTTCTTGCAAGTGCTTTGGATTTCTGAAAGACTATATATTGTCATTTGTCCGCCCTTTTTCTTCAGCAAAATCAAGCGCAGGATATGCCCATTCACTTTCATCCATAGTGGCAAGTTCATCGGGAAATGGTGCATTTTGATACATGCAAATGCGTACCCAACGATCAGAACGCGGATCAAATTTTGTTGCGCCAAAAAATGATAATTTGCAGCGCAGAAGATTAATGGCAAGAAGCTCATGGCCAATGAGATTATCATGAACTTCACAATAAGGATTTTGCTCTAAAAGCTGAACTCGACGCACTGTATGGCGCATCTCAGAATGCTCCATCAAAAAATCCGCGAGGCTCACCTCACCATCATAGGGTTGTAAAGTTTCGTATAGCGTTTTTACATCGCGCCCAATGCAAAGCGGTTGCTCGTAAGATGCATTATCTTCATTATAACGTTCGCCAAGCCTCGGCTCTAACTTAGCCTCAGAAACATACCAATAAAAATGACTGTTTTTCTTTTTCTCATAATCAACAGATAAGGCCCAATCATAATTTTCGCTTAAAAAACGTTTCACCTCACCAACACTATGCAAGCCATTAATCACATGAGCTGTACTTTCATCGACACTCATTTGACTGGCCAATTCATCCACCAAATCACCATAAGGCTCCATCATTAGAGCAACCAATTGCTCTTGACCTTCAAGGGACAGATTTTCTTCACCCCACTCATAGAGATAGCGCCATGGATGGAGCACACCAAAATTATAATCTTCCACATAGGCTGATAGAGTTTCTAAGTCATGTTTTAGAGCTTTGATTTTATCAATCTGAATGGGATGGGCAGATTGCCAATGATCTGCATTTATTTGCGCGCGCGCTAGCACATTTTTAAAAATATAGATGCTTTCTGAATCAGCGCCTTCAACAGCGCATACACGAGCAAGCGCAGTTTCGCGCATTACCATCCATTGATTGATCAATTTTGGATGATTGATTAAAAAGGGTGCCATGCCAAGGCCGGTAGAATTGCCAATACCAATGATGCGACGAATGGCTTTATCCAATTGGGTGGCATTATCGCCGCCCTTAACTTTTGCCATATGCTCTACCAAATCAATGGTGAATGAACGGGTAAGATATACCGACAGCATTTCAATATGAAATGGATTAACCATCAACATACGATCTTTAACCAATCCACGATCTGCGGCACCAAATTTGCCCGATCCATAAACCGCAGTTGTACGCATCAAATAGCCAACATCAGCGACCAACTCCATATCGGGCTGATTACCTTCAGACAGACGATCCACCACATGCTGCCAAAATCGCACGGAGCGATTAGCACGCGATAATGAAAGTTCTTTCGAGCTGATGCGGCCTGCTTCTTGTTTCGGCACATTTTGTGATAAGCGCTCAATATCCGCATCATCTGGAATACCATCATACATACAAAATGTTGCATCCCATGCCGTGGCAATCACACGGTCAGAACGTTGTTCCGGTGGCAAATCATGGGAAAATGCCACAAGGCTATAGGTGTTGCGTGGGCCAATGGCTGAATAGACTGCATGGCCAACGCCCTTTTCATCGATTTGCCATCGAGTACACTTAATGTGCCAATTTTCACGCTTTAAGTTGCGTAAAAGCGAGCGCATGAAAGAAATTCTGGTTTGGTGAAACGACCCCATTCGCTCCAGACGCATTACAGTGCTGGGCGATCTTAATTTCAAGTCTTGTTGTGGTTTTAAATTTGTTTTCAAAACTTGATCCTCATAGCCTATCAAGGCGTTGGTTGAAAACTCTCGTCAAAAAATTTCAACCAATTATCACCCAAAATTTTATCTGCTTCAACTTGATTAAAACCGACAGAGCGTAACCCATTTTCAAGATTAGGAAAATCTCGATTATCTTTATACCATTCAGGCATATCAGGAAAACCAGGATTACTGGCTGAGCCTTCTCCATAATCTATAGACTTTGTCCAGCGTCCCACGCGCATCCATTCCACGATGCTATCAGGCTGATCTTGGCAAAGGTCAGATCCAATGCCAATATGATCAACGCCAATCATCTCTGCGGTTTTTGCAATCATCTCACAAAAACTTTGTAAGGTACAATTGGATTTATCTTTGAGATGATGCGGATATAAAGAACAGCCCAAAAGCCCCCCACTTTCAGCCAAGGCTTTTAAAACCTTATCCGATTTATTACGCAGGGCAGGAAACCAAAATTCAGGGTTAGCATGACTAATTACAATAGGACGATCACTATGCTCAATGGCTTCTAATGTAGAACGTTCAGCCGAATGACTCATATCAACCACAAGGCCAACGCGGTTCATTTCTTTGACGACTTCTTTACCCATGCGAGTAAGACCCGTGTCATCAGGCTCATAACACCCTGTGGCCAATAGAGACTGGTTATTATAAGTCAATTGCATGAAACGCACACCAAGCGTATGCACGATTTCAACCAAACCAATATCATCCTCAATAGATGATGGATTTTGAAAACCAAAGAAAATAGCAGTGCGGTTGGTCTCGCGTGCTAATTTTACATCCGATGCAAAACGCCCTTGAAAAATTAAATCTGAATATTGCTCAAACCAGCGATTCCATTGCTCAATATTTAAAACTGTTTCACGAAAATTTTCATGATAAGAAATTGTTACGTGAACAGCATCAAGACCGCCTTCTCGCATTTGCCTGAAGATTTTTTCTGACCAATTAGCATATTGGCACCCATCAATGCGAAAACCTTGTGTCATATTTCTTTACTCCGGTTGACCTGAAGAAATATAAGCCGTTTTTACAATGGTATAAAACTCTGCTGCACCACGGCCTTGTTCACGAGGCCCATAAGAACTGTCTCCACGACCGCCAAATGGAACGTGATAATCTGTGCCAGCCGTTGGTAAATTAACCATCACACAGCCTGTTTGTGCATTTCTTCGAAAATGATTAGCACGCGCCAATGATGTTGTAACAATACCTGAGGTTAATCCAAAATTAGTATCATTGACCGTAGCAAGCGCTTCTTCATAGCCATCTACTTTAATCACACAAGCCATAGGTGCAAAAAGCTCCTCGCGGTTTACCTGCATTTGATTGGTTGAACCTGTAAACAGAGCTGGCGTCATATAATAGCCCTCGGTATCGCGCTCTACACGTTCACCACCGCAAATCAATTGGCAACCTTCAGATTTTGCCAAATCTACATATTTAAGATTGGACTGCAATTGACTATCACTAACAACAGGCCCTAATTGCGTACCTTCTTTCAATGCATGATCAACTTTAAGCGCTTCGGTAGCCACTTTCAGTTTCTCAACAAATTCATCATGTACTTTAGAATGCACGATTAAACGAGATGATGCAGTACATTTTTGTCCAGAACCGCCAAATGCTCCACCAGCAGCTAACGTTACCGCTAAATCAACATCAGCATCATCCATAACGGCCAATGCATTTTTAGAACCCATTTCCATCTGAATTTTTGTAAAATTCTCAATTGCTGCGCGGGCAATACCACGGCCAACAGGCACGGAGCCTGTAAAAGAAATACCATTAACTTTTGGGCTTTCAACCAATGCTTGGCCAATGGAACCGCCAGATCCCATAACAAGGTTAAACAAGCCTTTGGGTAAATCTTGCTTAGCAATAATCTCCGTTAGGGCAACTGCCGACGCTGGCGTTGCATTTGCAGGCTTCCACACAACCGCATTGCCATAGGCAAGAGCTGGGGCAATCTTCCAACTGGCTGTTGCCGTTGGGAAATTCCACGGTGAGATCACTGCAACCACACCAAGCGGCTCGCGCCTCACATCAATTTCAATACCATCGCGCACACTGTCAGCATTTTCACCAATTTGGCGCAAAACTTCAGCGGCATAATAAGTAAAAAATTGCCCCGAGCGATAAACCTCACCTACCCCTTCAGCCAGAGGTTTACCCTCTTCTCGGGAAAGTAACTCGCCTAATTCTTTTGAACGTTCAATTAGCTCTGTACCTATCGCCATCAAAACAGAATAGCGTTTTTCCAAACCCACTTGCGCCCAAGCCTTTTGGGCAAGTTTTGCCGCGTCTAATGCATCATTCAGTTGCGATGTATTAGCTTGCGAAAATTCACCAACCAAATCAGATAGATCAGATGGGTTTAGATTTTCAATTACAGTTTCGCCGGCAAGCCATTCGCCAGCAATAAAATTTTTCTTTAAATTAATTTCACTCATTTTAAACCTGTTGGTTGACCAGAAGGGAGTTTTTCAGCTATTCACTTAATAAGCCAGTTTGCATATAAAATGAAATGTTGCAATTACTATGAAACGTTACATCACTTCAGTCAAACTAAAATAACTTAATAATATTTAAGAGAAACTTAAAATATGGCTATCAAACTTGAAATGCTACGTTACTTTGTGACAGTTGCGCGATCTGGAAATTTAACTGAAGCTGCAAGGTCATTGGGACGCACACCATCAGCCATCTCAATGATGCTGAAACAATTCGAAACTCATCTAAATCAACCCCTCTTTGAATCAGAACGCAAAAGTAAATTAACTGCTGTTGGTCAATTTATTTTTGATGAAGCTGCAAGAGAGATTGAGCATTTTGACCGTACTATTGCAACAATGGAGCGCTTTACAAGGGCAGAGGCTGGTTATGTGCGCATTGCAGCCGTACCATCAATTGCCAATACGATTTTGCCTCACGTGATAAAAAAATTCATCGACAAATATCCAAATATACAGATTGACGTGCGCGACACAGATTCAGAAGGTGTCTTTCGTGCACTTAAGAATGAACGCGCAGATATTGGCCTTGCTTCTAAAGCCAATAATGACGATGATTTTATCCATACGCCATTCATAGAGGATGATTATGGAATAATTTGCCATAAAACGCACCCACTCGCCAGCACTCAACGGCCTGTTGAAATTAGCGCTTTAAGTGAATATCAATTTATCAGCAGTGGTTTAACTGAACAAATTGCCGCTCCTGCATTACAGCCGATATTTATGAAATCTAAATTAATGGTGCGCAACTCATTCTCTCTTTTGGCGATGATTCGTGAAGGCGTTGGCATCACCATTTTGCCAGAGCTTGCAATTAAACTAGAAAAAGACCATTTGGCGTTTTTAAAAATTGCAGGACATGATTTCAAGCGTCAGATCAACATTATCCAACGCGCTAACACTAACTTATCTCCCGCAACTAAAGAATTTATTCAAGTATTACGTGAACATACTAATTCAGCTTAAATCTTGATACTGCCTTTTTATAGGAATAGAGGCGCAATGCTTGTGCGAATAAAAATTCGTAAGAAATAAATAGCAAATAATAAAACGATTGGTGAAATATCAATTGTTCCAAGATTTGGCAAAATGCGTCGAATAGGGCGAAGCGCTGGCTCGGTCAATTGATAAAGCATACGCCCAATTGAGGCGACGAAATTATTGCGCGGATTAACCACATTAAATGCATAGAGCCATGAAAAGACAGCGCTACCAATGATAATATAGGTATAAAAATTTAAAACTGCATCAAGCGTGGCAAAAACAGCAAACATTAAAAAAAACTCCAATTATTCTATATTTAGAGCGTGATGCGTTTGAATGAATTCAAAATGCCGCTCTAAGTTTCTTTGTGGGCGCGAATAGTACTTGTATAAGTGAATTCACCTAAAGGCTACGCACGCTAGAAAAATGTAATGGCTGTTTGAGTGTTAAACAAGAGCATAGGTTCACTTTTTATTATCTGCCTAGCCATAAATCAAGGAACTGATCTAACCATTGACGTGTTTGTTTATCATACAACAAGCGGCCTTCAAGATGGCTTGCTCTTTGTTGTGCGCCAGGCAATCTCAAACGCTCTTCTGCTTTAACCGTCCATTTGCACATCATAGCATAGGTTAATTCCACATGAAATTGTATGCCAAAGGCGCGCTTTCCAACTTGAAAAGCTTGATTAGGGAACCAATCCCCATGGGCTAAAGGCGTGGTGCCAGATGGCAAGTCAAATCCCTCACGGTGCCATTGGTAAATCATATTTGGCCACTGAGGGATTAATTTTTCTCCTGTTTTATTTGCATGAATTGGATAATACCCTATTTCAACTTTACCCTCATCATGAGATGTAACCCTGCCACCTAAATGACGCACCAATTTTTGTGCGCCCAAGCAAATGCCTAAAAAAGGCTTCTCTTCTTTTAAAGGAACAGACATCCAATCGATTTCGCGGCGAATAAATTCATCGCCATCATTAGCGCTCATAGGACCACCAAAAACAATAGCGCCTGCATGATCTGCTAAGGTTGCTGGCAAAGCGTCACCCAAAGGCGGGCGGCGAATATCCAATTCATATCCCCGCTTTATGAGCTCCTGCCCCATGCGACCAGGGCTTGAAGTAGCTTGATGGAGAACAATAAGAATTTTCTCTCGTATTTTTTGATTCATTACTATTTTTTCGTAGTTTATAGCTAAATTAGAATGATTTTAATGTGCCTATAAAAGCAAAGTTACAAAAAAATGCAATCGATTCTATTTTTTTACCCTGAAATCCTTGACTTTAACTAATCTTTCAAGCTAAGAACCCCGTAATTTGAGGCGCAGCAGAACTGCGCCCTAATTTTTCGTAACCGACTGAAAGAAGACATGCCTGCGCAACGACGTGGAGTATGGTTCTGGACACAAAGGATAAAAAAGATGTTCGCGGTCATTAAAACAGGTGGTAAGCAATATCGCGTAGCCGCCGATGATACCCTAAAAGTAGAAAAAGTAGCTGGCGAAGCTGGCGAAATTATTTCATTCAACGAAGTATTGATGGTAGGCGAGACTATTGGCGCTCCATTGGTGGAGGGCGCTAGCGTTGCAGCTGAGGTTGTAGAGCAAGGCCGTTCACGCAAAGTGATTGCATTTAAAAAGCGTCGCCGTCAAAATTCAAAACGTACACGTGGTCATCGTCAACATTTGACTACTGTACGTATCACCGAAATTCTGACAGGTGGTGCTGCGCCTAAAAAAGCTGCTGCTAAGAAAGCCGCTCCAAAGAAGGCTGAAGCTAAAGCAACTGATACAGCTGCCGCAGCTCTATTTAGCCGCCCTGAAGGTGAACCAGATGATTTGAAAAAAATCTCTGGCGTAGGTCCTGCACTTGAGAAAAAACTGCATAACTTTGGCGTAACAAAATTCGCTCAAGTAGCAGCTTTCACAAAAGCAGATATCGAGAAACTTGATGATGCGCTTTCATTTAAAGGCCGCATCGATCGTGACAACTGGGTTGCTCAAGCCAAAGAATTGGCTGAAGAAGCAGCTAAATAGAAACGTCGAGATAGGAGAACACCAATGGCACATAAAAAAGCTGGCGGCTCATCGCGTAACGGTCGCGATTCAAATTCAAAACGTCTTGGCGTCAAAAAATTTGGCGGCGAGACTGTGATTCCTGGCAACATCATTGTGCGCCAACGCGGCACAAAATGGCATCCAGGTGAAAATGTAGGTTTGGGTAAAGATCATACTATCTTTGCGACAGCCGAAGGCAATGTCACGTTCAAAAAACGTGCCAATGGCCGCACTTATATTTCTGTAATGCCACAACTTAAGGCAGCAGAATAGCCGGAATATTAGATAATCCGGCGTCCCAACGGACCCGGATTTGATAAAATCCAAATCATACGATTTAAAAGGGAAAGTTGGGAAACCGGCTTTCCCTTTTTTTGACTCTTTTTTTGAGGCTCAATTTTAAACCAATACCTCGAATGAATTAAAAAAGAGGTAAATTGATTTGGATAAGAAAATGTTTAAACAAGAAGAAATTTTAATCACCAAAAGATTAACCCTTCGCCCAACTTGCGAAGTGGATTTGGATGATATTACACATTTTTTGAACGATTATGACATTCTTAAAATGACAGCAAACCTGCCTAACCCTTTTAAAAAATCAGATGCCACTGATTTCATTAAGCGGCTAAAAACAAATAATGGGTTTCTATTTTCAATCATTCGTGAGCGGCTAATTGGTACGATCAGCATTAATATGGCCGATGATAAGCCAGTGCTTGGCTATTGGTTGGCCAAACCCTATTGGGGCAAAGGCTATATGAGCGAAGCACTTGAGGCCATGCTCAACTATGCCTTTGAAACCCACCTATTGAATGAAATTCATGCCGATGTTTTCAAAGACAATCCAGCATCATTAAATCTGCTACAGAAATTTGGATTTGAAGTGATGGGCACGAGCGAAACATTTTCAAAAGCACGATGCGAGAATATTCCCGAATATTTAACACAACTCAAACGCAACCCAAAATCACAACCCAAAGAGGACACATATGCCCTGAATAGCTAAAAGCTCATTAAATTTAGAAAGAATGATACAATGGAAGATATATGCGAGGACTGCCATAGCCATCCTTTATTAGAATTAAAGGCTAATCAAACTACCTTAAGTAGCGAACGCCTAGAATTGCGTAAATTTGCTTATGAAGATGCACCAGCATTGGCAGAATTAGCCAATAATTCAAAAATTAGCGATATGCTGGTCAGCATGCCTCATCCCTATTTTGAGCAACATGCCATTGCATTTATTAAATCCGTTGAAAATGGCGATCATCAAGCGATTGTTTATGCTATCACATTAAAGGAATGCGGCACATTTATTGGTGTTTGTGAGCTTAATTATAGCCTTGCTGGGGTAAGTGCTATTGGATATTGGATAGGTGAAACTTATTGGAATATGGATTATTGCACTGAGGCCATTCATAAATTAATCGATGAAGGCTTTGGAAATACGCATATCACTAAGATTTCTGCTTCCGTTCGCATCATCAATGGCGGCTCAAGGCGCGTATTAGAAAAATGTGGTTTTCGTTATCTTGGAGACGGGTTAGAATATTCATTGTTAAACAGAGGCTCACACCCTATGGAGCATCATATTCTTGATCGAAAAACATGGATTAGCTTAAAGCAATGGAAATAAAATTATATTAGGCTGGGCATACCCGCCATAATGCGCTAAATGCTATGCATTATTAGGAGTTTGAACAATGAAATTTTTAGACCAAGCAAGAGTATATGTAAAATCCGGTGCCGGTGGCGGCGGGGCGGTCTCATTTCATCGTGAAAAATACATCGAATTTGGTGGCCCAGATGGCGGTAATGGTGGCCGTGGTGGCGATGTTTGGGTTGAGGCTGTTTCTGGCCTCAATACTCTTATAGACTACCGCTATATGCAACATTATAAGGCCAAAACTGGCATCCATGGCATGGGGCGTAACCGTAACGGCGCTAAAGGTGAAGATATTACCCTAAAGGTGCCAGTGGGTACGCAAATTTTTGAAGAAGACAATGAAACCCTGATTACTGATTTAACCGAAGAGGGCGAGCGCTATCTGCTTGCTGAAGGCGGCAATGGCGGTTTTGGCAATGCGCATTTTAAAACCTCATCCAACCAAGCACCACGTAATGCTAATCCTGGACAACCAGCCCTTGAACGCTGGGTATGGTTACGTTTAAAAGTGATTGCTGATGTTGGCCTTGTGGGTTTACCCAATGCGGGTAAATCTACATTTTTGGCGACTGTATCTGCGGCACGACCAAAAATTGCGGATTATCCTTTTACCACATTACATCCGAACTTGGGCGTAGCGCGTGCTGATGCGCGCGAATGTGTGATTGCTGATATTCCGGGGCTTATTGAAGGTGCAAACGAAGGCGTTGGCATTGGCACACGTTTCTTAGGCCATGTGGAGCGCACCCGCGTTCTTTTACATTTGGTATCTGGCACAGAAGAAACCGAACAAGATGCCGTAAAAGCTTATAAAACCGTGCGCAAAGAAATGCAAAAATATGGGCAGGGCTTGGATGAGAAATTTGAAATTTTAGCACTTACCAAAAGCGATGCCATTGAAGAAGATGCCTTGAAGAAAAAGCTTAAAGCATTGCAAAAAGCATCGGGACAAAAACCACATGTTATCTCAGCAGTTACCCATCAGGGGGTGAAAGAGCTCTTACACATCATCATGGATAAATTGGATGAAATGGATGCCATTGAGGCCGCCAAAGAGCAAGATAACCGCTGGCAAAAAACTTCTCGCGAAATTAAAAGCGAAGAAAGTTACGATGGAGAAATATAGCCAATGGGTGTCGTGGGAGATAAGCTGAAAAATCCAAATGCCTATAAACGCGTAGTCATTAAGATTGGCTCAGCGCTTTTGGTGGATGCTCAAACGGGACTGCGCAAAGAATGGCTGAATAATCTTTGTGACGATATCAGTCAATTAACCCAAAATGGCGTTGAAGTGCTCATAGTCTCCTCAGGTGCTATTGCTATGGGACGCAAGATTTTAAACCTGCCCAAAGGCACTTTGAAACTGGAGCAAAGCCAAGCGGCTGCCTCTGTTGGTCAAATTGAACTTGGCCGTGCCTATAATGAAGGCCTGCAAACCTACGATCTATCAGCCGGACAAATCTTACTCACCTTAAGCGATACAGAAACCCGTCGCCGATACCTCAATGCTAGAGCAACCATTAATGCACTGCTAGAATGGAAAGCAATTCCAATCATCAATGAGAATGATAGCGTTGCTACATCAGAAATTCGCTATGGTGATAATGACCGCTTAGCGGCACGCGTTGCCACCATGGTTAGCGCTGATTTGTTAATATTGTTATCAGATATAGATGGGCTTTATACCGCCCCGCCGCACTTTGATCCCAATGCAGAACTCATAGAAGAAGTACCAGAAATAACCTCAGATATTGAAGCTATGGCTGGTGCAGCCGCATCTGAACTCTCGCGTGGTGGCATGGTGACCAAGATCGAAGCAGGTAAAATTGCCACTGAGGGCGGCACTGCCATGATCATCACATCAGGCAAAGAGGCTCACCCCATAAAACGTTTAATAAACGGGGCTAATGCCACATGGTTTGCCCCAAGCAATAACCCTGTAACGGCCAGAAAACGCTGGATTGCAGGACATTTAAATACGGGTGGACAAATTATCGTTGATGAAGGAGCAGAAAATGCCTTGATGTTGGGCAAGAGCCTATTATTTGCTGGCTTAACCCGTATTGAGGGGCAATTTAAGCGTGGGGATACGGTTAAAATTTTATCTCATAACAATAGGCTCTTAGGCCATGGCATCATTGCTTACGATGCTGCGGACGCTCAAAAGCTCATTGGCCATAACAGTAATGAAATTATAGATATTTTAGGCTACAAAGGCCGCAATGAAGTTATTCACCGCGATGATATGGTTTTAACGGTTGAATAGAATCTGATAAGATTCTGAATTTAGGAATGATACAATGAATGTGATTCAAAGCGAAAACATCGAAGCTTTAATGCTAGAAATAGGCAAACAGGCGCGTGCAGCCTCTCAAATTTTGGCGCATACCAATGATGAACGAAAACATGCTGCATTAACAGCCGCCTCTGAAGCACTAATGCGTAATAAAGAAGAGATTTTAAACGCCAATGCCATAGATATGGTTGAAGGCGAAAAAAATGGCTTAAGTGCCGCCATGCTTGATCGTCTAAAATTAGATGAAAACCGTTTGCGTGACATTGCCAATTCACTCATGGCTATTGCAGATTTAAAAGATCCTGTTGGCGATGTTATCGCCCAATGGGATCGCCCTAATGGCTTAAACATTGAACGGGTACGCACACCACTTGGGGTGATTGGGGTGATTTTTGAAAGCCGCCCAAATGTAACTGCGGACGCTGGTGCACTTTGCCTTAAGGCTGGCAATGCAACCATTTTGCGCGGCGGCTCTGACAGCTATAATTCATCTCGCGCAATCCATGCCTGCCTTGTTGAGGGTTTAAAAACCGCTCAACTGCCAGAGGATGCAATCCAATTGGTGCCAACAACAGATCGGGCTGCCGTTGGTGAAATGCTTAAAGGTTTAAGCGGCAATGTAGATGTAATTGTGCCTCGTGGCGGCAAGGGTTTGGTTGGCCGTGTACAATCTGATGCGCGTGTGCCTGTATTTGCTCACCTTGAAGGCTTGGTGCATATTTATTGGGATAAATCGGCTAATTTTGAAACGGCACAAAACGTGATTTTAAATTCTAAAATGCGCCGTACTGGTATTTGTGGTGCGCTTGAAACCCTGCTTATTGATGAGGCGGTAAATGATGAAGAAATCAAAGCCACGATAGATACACTCATTGCTAAAGGCTGCGCAATACGCGGCGATGATGCCATTCAAGCCCTAGATGAGCGTATAACTTCTGCCAATGAAGAAGACTGGAAAACCGAATATGCCGATGCCATTTTATCCATCAAAAGAGTCACTGGCATTGATGCCGCGCTTGCGCATATCAACACCTATTCATCCAACCATACGGATTGCATCTTAGCTGAAGATGCAAACGCGGTTGCGCGTTTCTTTAACGAAATAGATAGCGCAATTTTGCTGCATAATGCATCAACACAATTTGCCGATGGTGGCGAATTTGGCATGGGTGCTGAAATTGGTATTGCCACGGGTAAAATGCATGCACGAGGTCCAGTGGGCGTTGAGCAATTGACCTCCTTTAAATACCGTGTGCATGGCCAAGGGCAGACACGCCCTTGACCCTCTTTGCGCCAAAATATCAACAAGCATTAAAAATTCCCTATGTGGAACGGGATATGCGCATCGGCCTATTTGGTGGATCTTTCAATCCACCTCATGCAGGACATCTCAATGTGAGTGAATTGGCCATTCAACGCTTAGAATTAGATCAATGCTGGTGGATTGTGACACCAGGCAATCCACTTAAAGATCATAGCGAATTAGCCCCCTTGGAAAAGCGCATTAAACTTTGTGAGGCCATGACGCCAAACCCAAAAATTAAGATCACAGCTTTTGAAGCCAGCCACCAAATGCGCTATACGGCTGATACCATTGAATTTGTGATAAAACGCAATCCCACAGCAAAATTTGTTTGGATAATGGGCGCTGATAATTTGAAAAATTTCCATAAATGGGAGCGCTGGCAAGAGATTTTAGGCATGATCCCCATAGCCATTATTGACCGCCCAGGTTCAACACTTTCCTATCGATCTGCAAGGGCAGCATTATCTACTATGCGCTTTCGTTATGATGAAACTGATGCCAGCCTGTTGCCCAGCGCTAAACCGCCCGCTTGGACATTTATCCATGGGCCTCGCTCGTCGCTTTCTTCAACGGCTATCAGAAATGCCC
>CAKMZG010000006.1:0-4095 GCA_929200335.1 uncultured Alphaproteobacteria bacterium
CTATTTTCCAGTATTAACGCCGCTTATTAAGCCTTATTTGACCTTCACCACCAATGACATTATCCACAATGTCATCGCCGCATTAATCATTTTCTTAGTGGTTTTGATCATAGCAACCTATTTAACCATGGTGATCTCTGATTTTATTATTGATAGTAAAACAGGCCCTCTTGATCGTACCCTCGGCTTTATATTTGGCGCAGCACGCGGTGTTGTGCTAATCGTGGTGGCACTTGCTCTATTTAGAATGATCGCAGGTGAATATTTACCCGATTGGATTGGACAAGCAAAATCCTATCCAACACTTTCTCCTTGGGCGCAAACCGTTTTGGATAGCATTCCAGATGTGAGTCAAAGCAATAGTTTTCTAAACCCTGATCAAGCGCCTGAAACTTCCAACTAAGCTCATCTAAAGCTGGCTTGGCCTTGCAAACATCAGCAGCAGTATTAGTATTTTATTTACCATGAGTTCCTATGGTGAAGATAAATACTCGCGTTTAAGCGATTCTCTCTTATTGGATTTATTCATGCCTGCTCCAACTAACCTCTCCCGTCGCAATTTTATCAAATTAAGCAGCAGAGCCTCCTTAATTGGCATGGGTACAATTCTAACCGGTTGCAATGGCGGTGCAGAGATGGAAACTCTGCTGGATTCAGGTTTCAATACCAAGGTTCCCAATGCCTATACAGCAATACCTAGCGAACCTTTCCCCCTACCCGCTGTAGATACAAAACTCTTTCCATCTAAATATGAGCGCAGTTACGTTAATTACACCTCTGTTGAACCTGTTGGCACTGTCATTGTTGATGTTGACCAACGCTATCTATATTTACTGGTGAGCAAAGGCAAAGCCCTGCGTTATGGCGTGAGCATTGGTAAGGAAGGCTTTTTGTGGAAAGGCCGAGCTTATATTGGCCGCAAAAAAGCTTGGCCAACATGGACACCACCTGCTGAAATGGTTGCAAGGCGTCCTGATTTACAAAAATATGCCAATGGCATGCCCCCAAGCACCCAAAATCCTTTGGGTGCGCGGGCGCTTTATATCTATAAAGATGGCAAGGATACGCTTTATCGCTTCCATGGCACACCAGATGTACCTTCAATTGGTAAAGCTGCATCTAGCGGCTGCATTCGCATGATTAACCAAGATGTGATTGATCTTTATAATCGCGTGCCGATAAAAGCACCAGTCATCGTCTACTAGCGCGCATAGCGTTTATGTGGATTCATTTAGGTGCATAATGCTCTAAACGACTATTTACCAATAACAATAGGCTCAAACCCCTTATAAATCATGCATCTTAGGCCTAAATATGCTGCGTCGTAATTAGCTTGGATTTGCGTCGTAAACGTATAAATATTTTCACCCCATATAAAGCATATTCTAATCAGAACAGAGGATAAAATACTATGGCACAGCTAACCGTTGTTTATTGGCGAGATATTCCTGCACAAATTATTGTAAAAGCAGGCCGTCGCTCCGTTGCTAAACGCGAATTGGAGCTTCGTTTTATTGAGGCAATCGATCATTGTGCCATGCGTACAGGGCTAGCTGAAAGTGATGAATATCTTGAACAATGGCGCCGTGCTGATCCTATTGAAGTTAGCGATGACATAGAAGCTGAAGCAGAGCGTGCAGCAAGTAATATTCAAGCACAATATGACAAAGACAAGTTAAAAACATTAATTGCTAATGATGGATTTGAAACCTAGGCAAATTAGAAATTATTTATTCAAGAAAAGGATGGGCAAATGGAGAGACTGCAACAAAAATTGGCTAATGAGATTTTAACGCCAAATAATACCATAAAAGCTTCCATAGAGGTTTCTCCAAAGCAAGCACTAGATGACGCAGCCCTTAGTGATCTCTTCCCAGCAGGTACAAGCGTTTATATCACGGACATCGGTACAGATAGCCCAGAAACGCTAGCCAATGCTGCACAATCTGTAAAATCCCATGGCTATGATCCTGTGCCGCATTTTGCTTCTCGTCGTATTCCAAGCATGGAAATCTTAGAAGAGCGCCTAAAACGCTTTCAAGAAATTGGCGTTGAAGATTGTCTTGTAATCGGCGGCGGCTTGGAAGAGCCAGCAGGACCTTTCACCTCTTCTAATGAAGTGTTAGAAAGCGGCCTTTTTGATAAATATGGCATTAAGCGCATCGGTATTGCAGGCCATCCTGAAGGCTCCCCCGATTTTTCTGAAGAGGTTGCTATTGAAGCTCTACGTTTGAAAAAAGCATTTGGCGAGCGTAGTGATGCTAAATTACGCATCGTAACCCAATTTGGCTTTGACTCTGAAGGGTTTGTAAGCTGGGCTGATGGCCTTCGTGAACATGGCATTGATTTGCCTGTGCATCTTGGTGTTGCAGGCCCTGCAAAACTTACAACGTTGATAAAGTTCGCAGCAATGTGCGGTGTTGGCAATTCAATCAGCTTTTTGAAAAAGCGCACAAGTGCAATCACAACCTTAGCTACAGGCTTTAAGCCTGACACAATTGTTAATCCAATTGAGAACCATGTGAAAACAAACTTAGATAGCGACACACCATCAGCCATACGCCAGATTCACGTCTTTCCATTTGGCGGCGTTAAAAACTCTGCTAACTGGCTTTATGAGCGTGGAACGTGGGGAAAGTCTGATACTCAGAGGCAGGCTTGCTAATCATATAACGATATAAGGAAATCTTTATATCGACCTTGCAATTTTAAAGTATCTCTATATAAATCACACTAGCGTTATGGGTTCTCATAAATAAACTGTTTTATTTCCCCATAGACATGCACAATAAAGGATAAACCATGACCCACACCGTTGTTGCTTCTGCCACAAAAGAAATTATCATCGGATTTGATCAACCATTCTGCGTGATTGGTGAGCGTATTAACCCAACGGGTCGTAAATTACTTGCCGCTGAAATGCAGGCTGGCAATTTTGACACTGTAAAAAAAGATGCTCTCGCTCAGGTTGCAGCTGGGGCAACGATGCTAGATATTAATGCTGGTGTTACCTCAGTTGACCCGAATGCAACAGAGCCTGGCTTGATGGTGCAAACCCTTGAGATCGTACAAGAGCTTGTTGATGTGCCGCTTGCAATTGACAGCTCCGTAACAGCTGCCATTGAAGCAGGTTTGAAAGTCGCTAAAGGCCGCCCATTGGTAAACTCTGTAACTGGTGAGATGGAAAAGCTAGAAGCGATTCTTCCACTGGTTAAAAAATACGATGTGCCTGTTGTTGCTATTTCTAATGATGAGACTGGCATTTCTGAAGATCCAGATGTGCGTTTTGAGGTGGCTAAAAAAATCGTTCAGCATGCTGCTGATTATGGCATTCCTGCCCATGATATCGTAGTTGACCCACTTGTTATGCCAATTGGCGCTATGGGTACTGCTGGCCAGCAAGTATTTACACTTGTGCGCCGCCTACGTGAAGAATTGGGCGTTAACACAACTTGTGGCCTATCGAATATTTCATTTGGCTTGCCACATCGCCATGGCATCAACACAGCGTTCATCCCAATGGTGATTGCATCTGGCATGACTTCTGCCATTATGAACCCATGTCGCCCAACTGAAATGGAAGCTGTTGATGGGGCTAATGTTTTAATGTCAAATGACCCTGATTGCACCAATTGGATCATGAAATATCGCGATCATAAGCCAGCTGCCGCTGGTGTCGCAAGCACAGCGACAGAAGCACCAGCTGCTGGTGGACGTAGACGTGGTGGGCGTGCTGCTCGTCAAAGGGGGTAATCAAGTCGCAAAGGCGGCTAGAATAACAATAGAAGGTAGCCACATATGAGTGAAGATCATCTCGTCGTTTTTATGCCCTCAGGTAAACGGGGTCGCTTTGAAAAAGGCACACCCGTTCTAGATGCTGCCCGTCAATTGGGTGTCTATGTAGAGAGCGTATGCGGAGGGAGAGGCATATGTGGCCGCTGCCAAGTTGAGGTCTCTGAAGGTGAATTTGCCAAACATGGCATCACCTCTAAAGCTAATAACCTCAGCCCATTTTCACAAAAAGAAACCCGCTATAAAGAAAAACGCGGCCTTGATGAAGAGCGCAGATTATCTTGCTCTTCCATGGTTGAGGGC
>CAKMZG010000006.1:4105-16559 GCA_929200335.1 uncultured Alphaproteobacteria bacterium
GCGATCTGGTTATTGATATCCCACAAGAGGCTAGCGTTAACCGCCAAGTTGTCCGTAAAGATGATGATGGCCGTGAAATCTTGCGCAATCCTTCCATTAGCATGTGCTATGTTGAGGTGGATGAGCCTGATATGCACAATCCTCTTGGAGATTTAGACAGGCTTTTAAAAGCCCTTCATGAACAATGGGATTATGGCGACACTGAACAATTAAGCCGTGAAGAAGGCATAGTTGTTGAGCCACATATCTATAAAAATGTTCAAAAAATCCTACGCGAGGGCAAGTGGAAAGTAACCGCTGCGATACACCAAGAAGATATGTCAGCCCGCCCTCGCCTTGTCGCTCTTTATCCAGACTTAAAAAATGAAGCCTATGGCATTGCCTGTGATATTGGCTCTACCACTATTGCTCTTCATTTAACTTCACTTCTTTCTGGGGCAACTATTGCTTCATCTGGCACCTCCAACCCACAAATTCGCTTTGGTGAAGATTTGATGAGCCGTGTCTCCTATGTGATGATGAATAAGGGCGGCGATGAAGCTATGACGAAAGTTGTTCGCAAAGCCATTAATGAATTAATACAATCGGTTTGTGAGCAATCTGGCGTTGATCATCGTGATATTTTAGATGCTACCTTTGTAGGCAATCCGGTAATGCACCATCTTTTCCTTGGCATTGACCCAACAGAGCTTGGCGGCGCCCCCTTTGCACTTGCCCTTTCAGGTGCAGTGGAATTTCCTGCATCCCATTTAGAACTAGAGCTTAATGAAGGCGCGCGGGTTTATATGTTGCCCTGCATTGCTGGCCATGTGGGCGCAGATGCAGCTGCTGCAACTCTCACAGAAGGGCCACACCGTCAAGATAAGCAAATGTTGCTGGTTGACGTTGGAACCAATGCCGAGATCGTCTTGGGTAGCCAAAAACGTGTTGTTGCCGCCTCATCACCAACAGGACCTGCATTTGAAGGCGCTGAGATTTCATGCGGACAACGTGCAGCCCCAGGTGCAATTGAGCGGGTTCGCATAGATCCCGAAACCTTAGAACCAAGCATTCGCATCATTGGTGTGGAGCAATGGTCTCATGAGGAAGGCTTTGCCGAAGCCGCCAGAGAGACTGGCATCACAGGCATTTGCGGTTCTGGTATTATTGAAGTTATGGCTGAAATGTTTTTAGCTGGCATTACCTCTGTTGATGGGGTGATTAATGGTCAAATGGCTGAAAAATCTACCCGCGTCTTTGAAAATAACCGCACTTGGTCTTATCTTCTTTGGGAAGATAAGGAAAATGACATTCAAATTTCCGTCACGCAAAACGATGTGCGCGCTATTCAATTGGCAAAAGCAGCACTTTATGCAGGTGTTAAACTATTGATGGATAAATTAGATTTACAACGCGTTGATGAGATTAAACTTGCTGGCGCCTTTGGCTCGTTCATTGATCCAAAATATGCTCTTGTGCTGGGGCTTGTTCCTGATTGCGCCCTTGAAAACGTTAAGGCGGTTGGCAATGCCGCTGGCATTGGTGCTAAAATGGCGTTGCTAAACCGCGATTATCGCCGTGAGATAGAGGATACCGTCCGTAAGATTGAGAAAATTGAAACTGCTTTAGAAGCTGAGTTCCAAAATCATTTTGTTAATGCTATGGCATTCCCCAATAAAGTTGATGCATTTCCTGAGCTTGAGAAGGTGGCAATTATACCTAAAGATTCGAATAGTGAGGCATCAGATTCAGCCTCTACTCCCCGCCGTAGACGCGGTGCAGCGAGGCGCGCATCTAGACAATCATAAAAATCTCCCACTTTCGAGATATTTTTACTTAGAATTCACCAATTTTATTGAAAATTATCTTGACGTATGCGCCATAGGGACTTATGAACAACCAACTTTCCAAGCCCAGTCTGAAAATGACTTTGCTTTAATCTGATTAAAGCATAAGGGTTATTTGGAAAATAGAAATTAAAACCAGCGAATTTTGCCCGCAGAGCATCATACTTAAAGGGCATTTTATCGCATAAAGTATTTTACCGTGTAAATTTAACGCGGATACGTAACAATAGGTGAAACCATGTCTCGTCAATGTGAATTAACTGGTAAAGCAGTGCTATCTGGCAACAACGTAAGCCACGCGAACAACAAAACACGCCGCAAGTTTTTGCCAAACCTTTGCAATGTTACTCTTATGAGTGATGTTTTAGGCCAAAAAGTACGTTTAAAAATCAGTGCTGCTGCGCTTCGCTCTGTTGAGCACCGTGGTGGTCTTGATAACTTTTTGATCAAAGCTAAAGCTTCTGAATTATCTTCAAAAGCTGTTTTGATTAAACGCCAAGTTCAAAAGAAATTGGCAGAAGCTGCTGCATAAGCAGTTATAAAACAAAAGAATTATGTAGCGGCGAATTTAACTATTTGCCGCTTTTCTTTTGCCCACTTAAAATTTGAAACTCGAAATTTGTTAGGAAAAAACCTATGAAAACCCCTACTAACGAAATTTCGCCCATACAAACAGGCATCTTTATTTTAATGATGTGCTTTGTTGTGGCGATTTCTAACTATCTACTACAATTCCCTGTCCAAGGCGTACTGTTTGGCATTAATTTGCCAGACCTGCTCACATGGGCCGCATTTACCTATCCTATGGCTTTCTTTGTGACAGACCTTACTAACCGTCAGTTTGGCGTTAAAGCTGCACGTATCGTCGTATTTGCAGGTTTTGCACTGGGTGTATTGATTTCAATCTATGCAGCGACACCACGCATTGCCATTGCATCAGGCACCGCTTTTCTTGTAGCGCAATTTTTAGATATTTCTATCTTTAATCGCCTACGCGCATCTGCTTGGTGGAAAGCACCATTTATCTCAAGTCTTTTAGGTTCTACCATTGATACAGTGCTTTTCTTCTCATTGGCTTTTGCAACTATGTTTGTATTTTTGGGCGCAAATGATGACTTCGCTATTGGCAGCGCGCCGCTTCTTGGTGTGTTTAGCTCTGAAGTTCCACGTTGGGTATCTTGGGCGCTTGGTGATTTCTGCGTAAAAATCGTAGTTGGCCTATTAATGCTATTGCCTTATGGCGGCATTGTAATGTCAATGAATAATAAGAAATTTGCATAAGCTCCATTTCAAAAATTCATACAATTAAAAAGGCGCAGTCAAATGGCTGCGCTTTTTTCATAAACTATACATTTTGTATAAATTATACGCCGCCCTTTTCTAGCTGCATAAATTCAAGGGGCAATTCCGTTGTATATTTAATTTGCTCCATGGCAAATGTGGAGCTTACATCGCGAATATCAATCTTGGAGATTAGCTTTTGATAAAATTCATCATAGGCTGCAATATCAGGCACGACAACGCGTAAGAGATAATCTATCTCACCGCTCATGCGATAAAATTCTGTCACCTCGGAAAATTCAGCTACCACTTCTGCAAAACGCCGCAGCCATTCTGCGGAATGGGCATCGGTGCGAATGGATACAAAAACCGTCACAGAGGCATTGACCTGCTTAGGATCAACCAAGGCAACCCGCGATTGTATAACGCCATCTTCTTCAAGTTTTTGAATGCGCCGCCAGCATGGGGTGGTGGAAAGCCCAATTCTCTTACCAATCTCAGCCACTGGAATTGTGCAATCTTCCTGCAAAAGTTTTAGAATTTTCCTGTCTAAACGATCCATAAAACACCACTATTAGTATAATCTTTTAATTTTTATAATTTATAGCATGCAAATTAGTAAAATTACAAAAAGAAAACCAAAATAAAGAATTTTTTTTCTAAGAACCAATGATTTGCATTATTTTTCCACGCAAATAGGGCAGAATCTCTACCTCAAACCATGGGTTTTTCTTCAACCACGCTGAATTACGCCATGAAGGATGAGGCAGCGGAATAATATTTGGAATTCCCATGAGGCTTTGGTTTTGATAATCACGCCAATGCTTCACAGTCTCAGTTAGTGTTTTTTGTTTTTTAGAGCCCAAATGCCAAGCTTGCGCATATTGTCCAATGACTAAGATCAACTCTAATTGTGGATGGGCATCAAATATAGCCTTGCGCCATAGGGCAGCGCATTCTTTGCGTGGTGGCTTATCTGAACGCTTCTCATGATTAACATACCCCGGAAAACAAAAGCCCATAGGAACTATAGCAAAGCAATCGGGATCATAAAATTGTGCTTCACTCACACCTAACCATTCGCGCAACCGCACACCTGATGGATCAGTAAAAGGGCGGCCTGATTGATGGGCTAAATTGCCAGGGGCTTGCCCTGCAATGCAAATTTTTGCCGTAGATGAAAATTGAAATACTGGTCGCGGTGTATGAGACAAAACCGGTTCTTTTAATGCTACATCGCCTAGCCCCTCAAAATTAGGCAGTTCACCAGTTTGACAAAATTTACAACCTGAAATCTCTCGTACTAGCGTTTCTATCTTTTCTGCTTTGCGATCCATAAAAGCCTATAACGCACAAGCAATAGAAGCTGGGCGCTCTTTAAGCGCTTGATGCAGGCGGTTTAAATTTGATAAATTCTCAGGCACTTTAATCTTTGCTAGACGGCAAAAGTCTAAAGCCACTAACAGCGTGATGTCAGCAATGGAAAAGCTATCCCCTGCAATGAATTCCCGATCCGCCAATTCAGTGTTTAAAAACTCACAAGCCTTTAGCGCCTTATCCTTATTAGCTTCGCCCCAATCAGCTACCTGTGGTACTTCCCAAGTTTTCATAGCAGGATGAAGATGCCTAAAAGCATGGGCAACTGCATAAAATAGTTGTAATTCAACGCGGCGTTGCCACATCTCAATAAGGGCTTTTTCTTTTGCTGTGCTACCCATCAAAGGATTTTCTGGATGCGTTTCTTCAATGTATCGGCAGATGGCAATGGTTTCAGTAAGGGCGCTACCATCGTCCAATTCTAAAACGGGCAAGGTTTGAAGCGGATTAAGTTTTGTTAGCTCTTCGCCCTTGTGTTCTAACCTCCCCATATCAACAGGAATACGTTCAACTTGCACGCCCTTTTCAGCAAGAAATAAATTAACTCGCCTTGGATTAGGTGCTTTGCCTCCATCATATAATTTCATTCTTCTCTCCCAATTTAACAAATAAATAGCACCACAAATTCAAAGAAAAATCAATCATTATGGGATCTGCGCCATACTTGCGGCTCTATAAACTCCCCCGCCCATAGGCCACGTTTATGTTTTTGCGCGTCACGCTCTAAATCATAATAACGCCCAAAGGCAATAGCCCAACCAGCACGCACCATTTCTGCATTGATGGATAATGTATTCTCATCAGCGTTTTTAGGATAACAGACCGCTATGGTGCGTCGATATTTATCCTCGCCCTTTAAAATGCATTTAATTTGATTATGGGAATTCTGCAATAGCTTCTTTAAATGCCTATGGGCAATTTTTCCGCAAAGATAGCCCTGTCCATTGCGTGTGCAGGTTTGATTATACTCAGCGGAATCAATACCTTCAAGGCGAAGTACCTTGCCAAACATTTTGATGCTATCACCATCGATTGCTTGAGCAATATGGGAATAATCAGCATTTCCATGATGATCTTCAACATTGAGCACACGCACCAGCAAGAAAATCAAACCACAAAACATGAGTATCATAACAAGCCAATCAAGCCCTCTATATCGCCGCAATATACTTCTACGGTTTTTAAAAGGCCTGTTGCTCATGATAAAATTATCTTTAGTTATCCATAACCGATGCTTGCTTGTCTAGGTGCTTGCTTGTCTACGGTGCTATGCGCCTATGGTGCTAAGCGTCTTTGTTCGAAACAGCTGCCTCAGCAAAAGTTGCCATACCAGAATGACATGCGGCGGCGGCTTTGACAATGCCTGCAGCCATAGCAGCACCAGAACCTTCGCCCAAGCGCATGCCCAAATCCAAAAGTGGTTCTTTGCCCATTTTCTCCAACACTTTTTTATGAGCCTGCTCAGCTGAAACATGAGAGATCAAGCAATGATCAAGAGCTGTTGGCTCAGCCGCATGTAAGATTGCAGCCGCTGATGTTGCAATGAACCCATCTACAATCACAGGCACACGCTGAGCGCGACCTGCCAAAATCGCTCCTGCCATAGCAGCGATTTCGCGCCCACCAAGACGACGTAAAACTTCTAACGGGTCATGCAGGTGTTTTTCATGTAACTTTATAGCCATTTCAATCACCTCGGCCTTATGTTTAATGCCTTCTGCATCTGCACCAGTGCCCGCACCAGCCCAATCTTCAGCCTTACCACCATAAAGTGCGTAATAAATAGCAGCGGCAGACGTCGTATTACCAATGCCCATTTCACCGATACATAAAAGATCAACATTACCCGCAATAGATTCCATGCCATAAGCCATTGTAGCAGCACAGGTGCGCTCATCCATAGCTGGCGCTTCGCAAAAATCTTCTGTTGGCATGTCCAAAGCAAGGTCAAATACCTTTAATCCCAAATCATAGGTTTGGCAGATTTGGTTAATTGCAGCACCACCTGCAGAGAAATTCGCCACCATTTGAGCGGTTGCTTCACTAGGGAAGGCAGAAATGCCACGCTTTGTCACACCATGGTTGCCAGCAAAAATTGCAACCAAGGGGCGTGTTACTTGTGGTTTTCTGCCTGACCATTTTGCTAACCAAAGCGCAATATCTTCAAGCTTGCCTAAAGAACCTGGCGGTTTAGTTAATTGGCTATCACGCTCTGCAACCGCTTGGGCAGCACCGGAATCTGCGCCTGGCATATTTTGCAAAAGCTCTCTAATTGCATCGAATGGCAGGCCTGATAATTGTGTCATGAAAAACTCGCTCTTTATGGTTTCTATTTTTACTGGGTGCAATTATCACCTAAACACAGATAACAATTGCAGCCCTCTTGTCATTGACGTAAAATGAATTTTACCAAGTTACAAGCTGATTTTTTAAAGCCAATAGAAAATTTTTGCTTCCATTAAAAAAGATAGCAGGCATTGTTCAAATGACGACAAATGATAACGAAATTAATAAAGTCGACGAAGAGAAGGGGGCAATTCTCACTGCCTATTACGCTACCCTTGTGGCGGTAGGTTTCTTATCTTGCTTGCCTGTGCATCACTTAAAACTTCCAAAAAGAATCATAGGGTTTGATAAATCTGCTCAATTTTTCCCGCTTGCAGGTATCATTATTGCCCTACCCTCGATTATTGTTTTGGCAATAGCATCTTATTTCAATCTGCCGCCCTTGCTCTGTGCTGGCCTTTGTATTGTTGCAATGATGGCAACAACGGGAGCCTTACATGAAGATGGCCTTGCGGATGTTTTTGATGGATTTGGCGGTGGCCGTGATAAAGCACGCAAATTAGAAATTATGCACGACAGTCGCCTTGGCACTTATGGCTCTCTTGCATTGATTAGCGCCTTTGCTCTTAAAGTTGCTGCGCTCGGCCATTTACTATCCCAACAAGATTTATACAATACAGCCGCGCAGTGGATTACCATTGCAGCCGTTAGCCGTGCAGCCATGGTTTATCTGTGGCAAGCAATACCAGCAGCAAATGAGAAAAGCCTATCCAGCGCATATGGAATGCCTCGATTTAAACATGCCATGATAACTCTAGGGTTAGGTTTTGGTGCTGCATTATTGTTATTAGGGACTTCATGGTTATCACCTCTTCTATTGATAACTGCTGTTATCTATATCATATTAGAAGCCTATAAGCGTATTTGCATGATCAACATTGGCGGCCATACAGGCGATGTTTTAGGTGCTTCTCAGCAAATCATTGAGATCGCACTTTTAATTCTTTTTTGTATTTTCATTTCATAAGGGACTAAAATTTGAATAATAACAATAACCCAACAAAATCTCCCTGCATCTTGGTTTGCAGTATCGACCGCACTTCAGGATATTGCTTTGGCTGCGGACGTACGAGCAGTGAAATAGGCAATTGGATTAATTATACAAACATGGAGCGTGAAGCTATTCTATCACAATTAAAGCCACGCCTTGATAGCCTACCACCAAGACGACAACGAAGACAAACGAAGAGAAACCGATTACAACAAAAATAATTTAGAGAGATCTATTTATGAGCCGAAATTTTTTCTTAATTGCCCTTCTAGGGCTAGGGTTAATTCTACTGATAGTCAATCATGATAAAGGCAGTATCTTGGGTGTGGATAATAATTTCTTTGCCATGACGCTCTATTCTGGAGTTTGGGTTGCCATCATTGCTGCTGGTGTTTTTTATTCTGGTGCAAGCATTGGTGAAATGGCAAAGTACCTCGCCATATGGGGGCTGGCATTTTTAGTCTTAATGAATGTCTACATTTACCGTTACGAGATGCAAGACATTGGTAGTAGAATGACAGCAGGCCTAATTCCAGGAAGCCCAATCTCAGCAACAAGTAGTGACGGACGCCCAAAAATTACACTCATTCGCGGGGATAATAAACATTTTCATGCAAAGATGGGGCTCAATGGTTTTGAGGTAGATTTTCTTGTTGATACAGGTGCATCCACAACGACACTGTCTCATGAAGATGCAAAATCCATTGGCATTGATACAGATAAGCTTGTCTATAACATACCCATATCAACAGCTAATGGGGTGACTAGAGCTGCGAAAGAAAAAGTTTTTAATGTAAACCTTGGCTCTATTTTTCGCGAACGAATGACCGTACATATCTCCATGCCTGACCAGTTGAGTAGCAGCCTATTGGGCATCAATTTTTTAGAAACCCTATCCTCTTATGAAGTACGAGGGGATCGGATGATTTTGACAGATTAAACTAGCGAGCTTCAAATGAAATTTAAATTTATCATAAACGCTCTCATTGGTCTTGGATTAATTTTATTGCTGGTTAACCGTGATTACGGGCAAATTTGGGGCATCCAAATCAGCGTTTTAGCGTCCGTTTTAAGTTCATTTCTTTGGGGCGCCATCATTACCGCATCGCTGATTTATTTAAGCAGCTTTGCGCGCTACATCACCATCGCGCTAATAATCATCATGATAGGTGCTAATTTTTATTACTACCGTTATGACTTGCAAGACATAGGCCACCGCATATCTTTTGGCATGATCCCAGATAGCCCCTATTCTGATTTCAATGACATTGAAGTCGTTATTGATTTAACAAAAAATAATCAATTCATTGTGGGGGCAGCTGTAGAAGGAATAGCTGTCACTTTTTTGGTTGATACAGGCGCTAATTCCACAGTAATAAATTATGAAGATGCTAAAAAAATTGGCATTCCTGTTGATGAACTTGATTATGATTTAAGAGTTCTAACTGCAAATGGGGCAGTAATGGAAGCAAGGGCCCTTATAAATAATTTAAATATTGGTGGCATTCATAGAGAATATATGAGTGTTCGCGTCGCACAAAAAGGCAAATTATTCAATAGCCTGCTAGGCGTAGATTTCTTAAAAACACTCAAGTCATACAATGTTGTTGATGATAAAATGATTTGGGTGGATTAAGCCATTCAGCTGCAAAAACATCGCCACAAGAGAAAAATTATTTTCCTTGCAATTGATAGATGATCTTACATAGACTGATTAAGATGAAATGAAGGGCAATGAAATGGGTAATACCAGCAGCACAAATCAAATACCATGGTTAATTTTAATTTGCGGCTGTATTATCGTATTATTGTCCTTTGGCCCCCGTTCTGCCATGGGCTTTTACCAATTACCCATCTTAGACGATACAGGCTGGCATCGCTCCACATTTGGACTTGCTATTGCCATTCAAAATCTCTCTTGGGGCATAGGTCAACCTATTGTTGGTGCAATTGCTGATCGCTATGGCACATGGCGTGTTGTCGCTCTTGGCGGCATTTTATACGCCTTAGGACTTTACTTCATGGCTATCGCTGATGCGCCAATTTATCTGCATATTGGCGGCGGCATTATGGTCGGCTTAGGGGTTGCAACAGGGTCATTCAGTGTCATCATGGCAGCTCTAGCACGCAAAACCAATCCAGAGCATCGCTCAATTATTTTTGGCATTGCAACCGCTGCTGGCTCGCTTGGCATGTTTATCTATGCGCCCATTACCAAAGCGCTAATAAACAGCTTAGGATGGTCTGACAGTTTAATCTACCTTGCCGTATTCATGCTGATCATCCCCCTTTTGGCTATCCCTTTATATGGCAACTCGCAATCTGCACCTTCAAAAACGGATGAATTTAAACAAAGCATGGGAGAAGCTTTAAATGAAAGCCTGCACAATAAAAGCTATCTCCTGCTCATTTCAGGCTTCTTTGTTTGTGGTTTTCAAGTAGCTTTTATTACCGCTCATTTCCCTGCCTATCTAAAAGACATCAACATGCCTGATAATACAGGTGTGATTGCCATATCGCTCATTGGCTTTTTTAACATTTTAGGTTCGTTGGGTTCTGGCTTTATTGGGCAAAAATATTCTAAGCGCATATTGCTGGCGTGGATATATATACTGCGTTCTATTTTGGTTGCGGCATTCTTATTGCTGCCACAAACTCAATTATCCGTGATTATCTTCTCAATCCTAATGGGGATTTTGTGGCTTTCTACTGTACCGCCAACCAATGGCATTGTGGCACTATTATTTGGCACACAATATCTTGCACTGCTTGGCGGCATTGTGTTTTTCTCGCACCAAATTGGCTCATTCCTAGGCGTGTGGATGGGCGGCGTACTTTATGATCTCTATGGCACTTATGATGTAGTTTGGTGGCTTGGGGTGGCGCTGGGTATTTTTGCTGCAATTGTCCATTGGCCAATCAAAGAGCAAGCTGTTGAACGCGCTGCGACCTCTTAAGTTTTCAACTGCTTTATCACAGCATTAAAGAATCGCTCACGATTATCACAAGCTGCCACACCTCGTGGCACATAGACATTGCGATTGAAAAAATAATCGCAAAGCCGTTCACCTGTTTTAATTTCTTCAGCTGATGCGGGTTGGCGTTCTTCTTGGCCATTATGCCCATAAGTTAAAAGTGGATTGCCCACCGCCTTGGGTAATAAAAATTGTGGTAGGCCTAAAAGTTTTGGTGCAAAAGGTGTGCCTGCCTCGCGGCTTACTGCCCTGCCTGATTTTGGCGAAACGTAAATTAACTCGTCACGCAATCCAGTTGCTGCGCATTGGCTTAAATCTAGTCCAAAACCGAGATCATCTAAAATTGCTAGTTCAAAACGCAACATTAGCTCACCCGCCACTTGTGGATTATCCATATAATCCAGTATCACTTGGCTAGCCTCATAAAGATGTAGGCAAGGCTCTCGCTCAGGTAATAGGCGCAGATAATGGGCAAGCGTTTGCACCCCATAAAGTCCTATTTGATTTGCCATGAGATGGGATGCACGAAGGTTAAGTGGCTCCACTTGATAAGTGCCTAGATGATCTTCAAGGCGCGCGCGCCAAATTACATCAATAGAGTTTCCAACTTGGATAATCGGTTGCATCTTGCGAGAACGCCCACCACGTACCAAACCTAAATGACGGCCATAGCGCCGGGTAATGAGTTCAAGAATGACAGAGGTCTCACCGTGTTTTTTTGCACCAATGATAATCCCTTGATCATGCCACTCCATTAATCTCTCCCAAAATTAGGCATAAATTATGATTTGGGGAAATCCAATCCCATTTCGCGATAACGCTCAGGGTCATCAATCCATTTTTCACGCACTTTAACAAAAACGAAAAGATGCACTGGTTGTTCCATAATCTCGCAAAGCTCTAATCTAGCCGCAGATGATATGGCACGCAAAGTCTGCCCATTTTTTCCGATAAGAATTTTCTTATGGCTATTGCGCTGCACATAGATTACCTGCTCTACGCGAATGCCATTTTTCTGCTCTTTCCAGCTCTCCGTCTCCACATGCGATGCATAGGGTAATTCTTGGTGCAAACGCAGATAAAGTTTCTCTCGGGTAATCTCTGCTGCCAAAATGCGCATAGGAAGATCCGATACTTGATCTTCAGGATAGAACCAAGGCCCTTCCGGAACTTGCTCAGAAAGATATTTCATAAAGTCCTGACAACCATCGCCATTAAGCGCTGAAATCATAAAAGTATCATCAAATTTTGCCCGTGAATTAGCCTCAGTTGCCAGCGCAAATAATTTCTCACGAGGAATGGTGTCAATCTTATTCAAGAGCAGGATTTTGCGCCCACCCTCTTGATCTAGCTTATCCAGGATTGCTTCTGCATCGCCTTTAATACCGCGCTCAACATCCAATAAAAATACGATAACATCCGCATCCCTTGCCCCACCCCATGCAGAGGTAACCATAGCCGTATCTAAACGGCGTCTTGGCTTAAAAATACCAGGTGTATCAATAAATACAATTTGGGAATCGCCTTCCATAGCAATGCCACGAACCGGCATGCGAGTGGTCTGAACTTTATGACTGACAATAGAAACCTTTGTACCAACCAGCTGGTTCATGAGTGTCGATTTACCCGCATTTGGCGCACCAATCAGGGCAACAAAA
>CAKMZG010000006.1:16569-31512 GCA_929200335.1 uncultured Alphaproteobacteria bacterium
CAATTCAAGCAAGAAATTACCTGCGGCATCCTGTTCTGCTGCGCGTTTTGAGCTGCCATTACCCTGCGCTTTTAATTTTTCGCTCAATTGCACTTCCATGATGAACTGCGGATCATGATCGGGGCCATCACGGCTAGCCAATATATATTTAGGCGTCGTATGATTATTAGCATGTGCCCATTCTTGTAATTTTGTTTTGGAATCGCGACGAGCGACAAGGGTTGATTCCAAACGTTCATCCCAGAATTTTGAAACAAAATTCGTTGCCGCTTCTAATCCCCCATCAATATAGATGGAAGCAATTAGAGATTCCAAGACATCCGCCCAAACCCCTAAAAGGCGCTTGCTGGATACCGATTTCATATCATCGCCAAGGCGAACATAATCTTGCAATCCAATTTCTTGAGCAATTTCCGCACAAGTCACCCCCTTAACAAGTGCATTTAAACGCAACGATAAATCACCCTCTTTTGAATCTGGGAAATGCGCAAATAATTTTTGTGCAATTATCAACCCTAAAACCCTATCGCCAAGAAATTCCATACGCTCATAATGAACGCCATCGCTGTTACCTTTATGAATGCTGGCATGGGTAAGCGCTTCTATCAACTTTGCAGATTCTACATCTTTAAATTGGTAGCCAATGCAGGCTTCAAGCTTTGCTATATCAACCTTTATGTTGCTTGTTTTACTCACCCTAAAGTCCTTGGAAAATACGGCTAAAACGGATAGCCCATGGCCATTTCCAAAATTGCCAGAAACTAGAACCCTCTTCAAGCGAGAAGAAAATCACATTGGCTTTACCGACAAAGTTCTCTAAAGGCACATAACCGACACCAAAACGACTGTCTGATGAGTTATCACGGTTATCACCCATCATGAAATAATGCCCCTTAGGCACCTCAAAGACCTTTGTGTTATCTGCAAGAGTTGGCCCTTCATCAGCAGTCATATAAGTAACACCATTAGGTAAAATTTCACGGTATAGCTTTAAGGCTCTATTGCCATATTGTCCGTTAGGCTTGAATTCACCAGCAGCCTCCCGCTTTACCGCTTCACCATTAATATAAAGCTCACCATCTTTCATTTGAACTGTATCACCTGGAAGACCAATAACCCGCTTAATATAATCGGTATCAATTTTATTATTAGGACGGAATACTGCAACATCCCCACGCTCCGGCTCATCGCTCCAAATTCGACCCTCAAATAGATCAGGGCTAAACGGCAGTGAATATTTGCTATAGCCATAGCTCATTTTAGAAACAAAAAGATAATCGCCAATTAGCAATGTTGGAATCATAGAACCCGATGGAATAACAAAAGGTTGAAACAACAAAGTACGTATGACCAATGCAATCAATAAGGCTTGAAAGATAACTTTGAAAAAATCACCCGCAGATTCCTTAGGTTTTTCTTCTGTTTTTTCGTTAACAGCCACACTCATATCCTTTTATAAAACTTAACATAGATGCTATATAAGATAAATTAGTCAAAACCCCAAATAAAAGTTTCTATTAATTTCAACTATCCTATCATGTTTTGATGGCTTCAATAATTATAAATGCCTGCGCCCATGGAAAATCATCCGTTATGGTGAGATGAACTTTGGGTTGATAGCCCTGCGGCACCATCGATTGAAGCCGTTTCAAAGCGCCTCCAGTTAGCTTCATAGTTGGCTGTCCTGTGGGTAAATTTACCACCCCCATATCTCGCCAAAATACACCATGGCTCATGCCCGTTCCCAAAGCCTTAGCGCAAGCCTCTTTTGCTGCAAATCGTTTGGCATATGATGCTGCTCGGTTAGCTTTTCGATTAGAGCGTTGTTTTTCAATCTCAGTAAAAATGCGATCACAAAACCGATCGCCAAACTTTTCTAAGGAATTTTCAATTCGCCTGATGTCACACAGATCGCTGCCAATGCCAATTATCATTCAATAAAACTCTTTATATCAATATTATATAGCAAAAAATCACAATCTAATTTTGCGCTTTTATGCGTTTTTGTCGACGCGCATGAAACCATTTGATGCCCCAACGTGTCAAACAATAAAAGATTAAACCAAACAGTAAGCCAAGCAAAACGCCACCGAAGAACATAGGCTTAATCACGGGTTCCCAAAGATCAGATAACACATGTCCAAAATTACTGATGTCAATTTTTCGGAAGATCTCAACCAAATGCACCACTTGATGCTCGCTCTTATCAAAACCCAAAATGGTTTGACCCACGGATAACGTTGAAGCCCAAATAATTGGAACGCTTAACGGATTGCCGAAAAAAGTCCCTAAAGCTGATGCTACAATATTACCGCGTAGAATAAAAGCTAATATGGCCGCTATTAAAAAATGCAGCCCAATAAAAGGAGAGAATGAAGTAAAAACTCCTGCTGCTACACCTGCAGCGACAGCATGAGGGGAGGCAGAAAGGCGCAAGATTCGTTTTGCAACATATTGAGCTGATCTCAGCCAACTGCGACGCGGCCAAAGAGAAATTCTCATTTTTTCTTGCCATGTAGGCTCTGTTCTTCTGCGAAACAGCATCTTATTAAACTCTTAATGTGAGAGTGTACCGCAGCTGATATGATAGCCGCTGTACTCTTATTGATAGTTTTATATGGTTTTTAGTATAGACTTTAAAAATGAACAAATTAAGTCATTAATCTTCAAAAATATCACATTTTTAAAATTTTTATATAACCTCATAGTAGCAGCAGAAGTCTTATCTACTCTAATCCTCAATTCGTGTCGCCGTGCGCACAACATCCTTCTTCGCCAATTGTTTCATAACGCGGCTAAGATGTTTTAAATCCCATACCTCAAGATCAAATTTCATACGGGTAAAATCTGGCGCAGTTGATTCCATTGATAGCTCATGAATATTACTGTCATTATTAGCAACAACTCCCGCAATAATTGCAAGCGTCCCTGGCTCATTAATTGCATCAACAACAATACCAGCACGGTAACGTCCATAATTTTGCTCATCAATAACCCAGCGAACATCTAACCAATTGTGTGGTTCACTCTCATAACGCTTCAAAGCGATGGCATGAATTGGATAAATGATAATTTTATCATTGGGCTGTAAAATACCAATGATCCGCTCACCTGGGACAACACCACCATGTTCGGCCATTTGTAGAGCGATGTTATCACTAATGCCCATGGCAATGCGCATATCACGATCAAGCGGCTGAGAGCCTTTGCCTGGCACTTTAAAGCGCAAGTCTTTCACATGAGATAATCTAAACCAGCCCTCTTCCACTGGCGCAACTTCTGATTGCACTACACGTTCATCTTGATAATCAGGAAATACAGCACGCAAGACATCGTAAGAATATAATTCACCACGACCAACATCAGAATAAACTTCTTCAATGGTTTTCCGCGCAAGACCTGGCAGTGCCAATTCTAAATCTCGTTTTTCTAAAGTTTTTCCAACACGATCAAAAGCACGCAAAAGAATACGTTCACCAAGCGCAACATTTTGCTCCAACATAGTTTCGCGCAATGCTCTACGAATGGCGAAACGCGCTTTACCTGTAACTGCAAAATTTTGCCACAAGGGAGATGGCAATTGATTTTGTCCGCAAATAATCTCAACCTCATCACCATTATTTAATTCGGTATGGATACGCTGATCTTTGCCATTAATTTTACACCCTATGCAATTGTTACCAACATCCGTGTGAACTGCATAGGCGAAATCTAAAACGGTTGCACCATTAGGCAAGGCAATCAGTTTCCCTTTAGGTGTGAAGCAAAACACCTGATCATAAAAAAGCTCAAGCTTGGTATGCTCTAAAAAATGCTCCGGTGTATCGCCTTCTGAGAGCGATTCAACCGTGTGGCGTAACCAACTATATGCCCTACTCTCTGATAGATAGTTTTTAGAAACCCCGTGATTTCTTTCATCGCCACTAACATCATCAGCTTCTTTATGTCCCTCTTTATACAAGGCATGGGCAGCAATACCATATTCCGCGATTTGATCCATGTCATTGGTGCGGATTTGCAATTCCACCCTTTGGCGAGATGGCCCTACAATTGTAGTATGGATGGATTGATAATCATTCTGCTTAGGAGTTGATATAAAATCTTTAAAGCGCCCAGGCACCATCGCCCAAGTGGTGTGAACAATACCAAGGGTTTCATAGCATTGGTCGATATTATCCACCAAAACCCTAAAGCCAAAAATATCAGACAGCTGATCCAAAGCGATGGCTTTATTTTCAATTTTACGAAAAACAGAATAAGGCCGTTTCTGACGATGCTTAACCACAGCATCAATTTTATGAAGCTTTAATTTCTCTATAAGTTCATTTTTAATATTTGCAATCATATCATGGCTTTCATCAGCCATATCGCTCAATTTTTGACTGATGGTCTCAAAAGCATCAGGATAGAGATAAGAAAAGGCAATCTGTTCTAATTCTTCGCGCACATCTTGCATACCCATACGCCCAGCGAGTGGCGCATAAATTTCCATGGTTTCTTCCGATATTCGTTTGCGCTTGTCTTCACGCATATGTTGCAAGGTACGCATATTATGCAGCCTATCGGCCAGCTTCACCAGCAACACCCTTAGATCATCAGCAATAGCAAGTAATAACCTGCGCAGATTTTCTGCTTGTTCGGTTTTCTTAGAGATAAAATCAATCCGCTGAATTTTGGTCAAGCCCTCAACAAGCTTACCTATTTCCTCGCCAAATAATTTGTCGATCTCAATTCGGGTAGCATCTGTATCTTCAATGGTATCATGCAATAGAGCAACAGCGATTGTCGCTTCATCCAATTTCATATCAGTTAAAATTGCAGCCACTTCTAGGGGGTGAGAGAAATATGGATCACCACTAGCACGTTTTTGCAGGCCATGCTTTTGCATACCATAAACATAGGCACGGTTAAGCAGCCCCTCGTCTGCATTGGGCTTATATTTTAAGACACGTTCAACCAATTCATATTGACGCATCATTGGCATTCACTCCCATAGATTTTAGAACGGAACGCTCTGGTTAAAACAACAAAAAACGGCGCAGTTTTAAACTACGCCGTTTAATTCTAAAAAACTAGAGTATTTTATCCTAAAATCCTAGTAATCATCAGTTTTATCTGGCGGTACCAAGCCTTCAATACCCGCTAATAATTCTTCTTCTGAAAGCGCGTCAAATTGTGTAGGGCTAGCAGCTGGCTGCTCCAATGGTGCCATGCCATCATGCATTTCAATGGATAGCGGATCAAGAGGCGCAGGTGCAACTTCTGGTTGATCATCTACATCAATTTCTGGCTCATCAACTTCCACATGTTTTTGTAATGAATGAATAAGATCTTCTTTCAAATCACCCGGTGAAAGGGTTTCATCCGCAATCTCACGTAAGGCTACAACTGGATTTTTATCATTATCACGCTCAACGGTGATACTCGCACCAGAGGAAATTTGGCGTGCGCGATGACCAGCCAATAACACCAATTCAAAGCGATTATCTACTTTATCTATGCAATCTTCTACAGTTACTCGTGCCATATTTTCATACCTTCAATATAAAATTTGCCTGTATGTAACGCCAATTTGCAAAAACTTCAAGGCATAAGTCGAATGATTTTCATTAAGTGGCAAGCATATGTTGATTAACTTATACTTTATTATGATAGCTTGAGACTTTGTGATCACGCACCCCAAAGCCCCTATAGGAAAAAAACCTTTAAAATCATAGGAAAACCAACATTTATTAGCCTTTAACAACATAAAAAACTGTGGCCTATATATTAAAATTCAAATTTTTCAATAAAGAATCAGTATAATTGATTTCAATCATAAACAGTGTTAAAAAAATAGTGTTTGCATGTAATGGATGAGGAAATTACGTTTTATTTGCATAATTTACTTAATTTAGGTGAACAATTTAGTTTATAGGATTCAAAAATATATTTAAAATCAGCTGATCGTTATAAATTTTAATACATATAACATTAATCCTAAATGTTATATTGTTTTTTGTGATTTTAATCTGTATGAAACCTCAAAGACCAGTGCACTCTGTGCTGAGTTCATTTTAATATAATGCAAAATGTAATAAACTAAAAAGAAAACCATTGCACGTTAATCAGGACTAATTTTAAGTCAATTAGGTGCCATTATTTGAGAGATATTTTAAATGTTTGATCCAAGAGAAAAATTAGCATTGTTTATTGACGGGGCAAATTTATATGCAACATCAAAAACTTTAGGTTTTGATATTGATTACCGCAATTTACTGTCTGTATTTTGTGGTAAAAGTTATATGCTGCGTGCATATTACTATACTGCTTTAATTGAAGATCAGGAATATTCTTCAATTCGCCCCTTGATCGATTGGCTTGATTATAACGGTTATCAAGTTGTCACAAAGCCCGCCAAAGAATTCACAGATTCTAATGGCCGTAAAAAAGTAAAAGGCAGCATGGACATTGAACTTGCTGTTGATGCAATGGAAATCGCAGATAGCGTTGATCATATTGTAATTTTTTCTGGAGATGGCGATTTACGACCTCTCCTACAATCCCTACAACGCCAAGGTAAAAAAGTATCAATCGTTTCAACTGTTTCTACCCAGCCTCCAATGGTTGCTGATGAATTGCGCCGCCAAGCAGATAATTTCATCGATCTTAATGCAATCAAGAATAAAATTGGCCGCCCGCAAAATGAGCGCCCAGCACTTCATGATGATGAAAATGCTGATGAGCCAGCTCTTGAGGCTGATTTTTAAACTTAGATAATAAATTCTATTGATTTTTTAATCAAAAAGCAGAATATGGGAGCATGACACATGCTCCCATATCAAATCGTAAAAAACTAAATCCTCCCCTTAATTGCGCAAAATGCAAACGCCTCAAAAAGTTCAGAGAACTTCATATTCCAGATCACCCTGATTGGCATAATGCTCCTGTGGGAACATGGTATCCCAACCTAAATCCAGCTGATAAAACTCTTTATAAAGAAGCCCCCGCACTTGAAACAACGGAGCAAGTAAAATTGCTTATCGTAGGAATGGCACCGGGCTTAAAAGGGGCTAATCGCACTGGGCGGCCTTTCACAGGCGATTATGCAGGGGATTTACTTTATAGCACCCTATTAAAATTCGGTTTTGCTGAAGGTGAATATCTTTCTACGCCCAATGACAGCATGAATCTAATCAATTGCGCCATTACCAACGCCGTTCGCTGCGTACCACCACAAAATAAACCCATTGGTGAAGAAGTGAACAATTGCCGCCCCTATCTGGAAAATACGTTAAAATTCTTGCCGCAGCTAAAAATTGTACTGACTCTTGGAAAAATTGCCCATGATACAACATTGCGCACACTTGGAGAGCGGGTTGCAGCCTATCCATTTAAACATAATGTGAGTTATGATTTACCACGCTTTAAATTAATTTCCAGTTATCATTGCTCGCGCTACAATACCAATACTGGCGTATTGACTACTGAAATGTTTGAAGATGTATTTGAAAAAATTCGCAAAACCGTCGATGCTTGATTTTACCGTACAGTCCAAACTAAAATTTCTTTAGCTACTTGATCAAAGGCATGATCCATGGCTTTAACATAGCTCGCATTACTTTGACCAGAAACTGCAGCATGTGCAGTAAATACATTTGAACGAACTACGCGTCCATTGGCATCATTTAAAAGCTTAACAGAGATGGCAACATGAGCTTGGCTAGAGTTTACACCAATGGCCACTTCAAAAGCACGAATATCTGAAATCAATTGATAATCAATGACAAGCCCATCACCGGGCTTAGCAACAGCCCCTGCCCGTTTTGAATTTTCAAAAGTATCTACAAGACGCGCTTGTACCATTCTTGGTAGTTTATCACTCCAGCTGGCCTTAGGCAGATATTCAATCGTATCATCATTTAAGCGAATAACGATGCGCTCATTATCTAAGAACTTTAATGCAGCAGGTTCTTTGATCAAAAACTGCGAATGGCTCATGCGTGATTTAACAAAATCATTGGGTGCTGAAATATCATAGATCAATGGTGGAGGTGGCGATGGCTTTAATAGCGCACAAGCGCTCAGCCCTGCGCTCAATAAAAGCACAGCTGTAAATCGTAAAAAGATCACATGCCACTTCACCAATTTCAAAGCCACTTCTTAAGTTTCAAGATGGTCTCCACCGCAGCTAAACATCCCAATAATCTGAGCACTCCAGTTTAATTACTAAATTATGCCCAAATTGCCCTTGCCCATTCAAGCTATAAATAACTTATCCCGAAAAACTTGCCCTTTTCCGCTCTTTTTCAAGAAAAAATCATAAAATCAGCCTTCATTAATATGGCTATCACTATCTTTTTAAGAAATTAAAGAGAATCAATATAATGTAATCTTACAATTTATCGCCTTGGGCGACCACTATATTCGCGCACTTGTGGTTCAGAGCTTAAAATACTGCTGGGGTTATCTCCGATTTTGGTTATGGCGCGTTCAATACGCTGAATAGAGCGTTGTGAGCTCTGAACTAAAGAACGCACATCGCCTAAACCTCGTTTAGAAAAGTCATTTAATGAACCCGCTATTTCATTCACACGCACCTGTAATTGTTTAGCCAATTTACGATATTCCTCAATGGTTACTTGAGCATTGCTCATCAAACCCTTTGTACTATCATCGCCCAAAAGGCCATCTAAAGATACCAAGACATTTTCAACTTTACTTGATGCTTTTTCTAAGCGATCTGTAATGGCACGTACATTGCTTACAATTGCTTTAACATCTTCATTGCTATCGCCAATCACGCTGGCCGTTTTTGCAACATCATCAATAGCAGCTTTAGCGGTTTGAGTTGCTTCAGCTAAATTATTAAGCGTTGCCTCCACCTTTTCTTTATCAACAGCATCCAAAACCCCATCAACCTTAGTCAGCGTACCCTCCAGCTTTTTAGAAGTCTGGCCAAGATCACCCGAAAGTTGCTTCACATTGCCGACGATCGCCTCAACATCAACAGGCTTAATTACAGATATAATGCCATCAACTTTAGCAAGCGTCTGTTCTAACTGTTGAGTTGTAGCATCCAGCTTATCCGTAAAATCAGCAACATTAGAGACAATGGATTTAACATCTTTTGGGTCAATCGCTTTGGTTATACTTTCAACAGCTGAAATTGTGCCATCCATCTTTTCCGATAATTTTTGCAAGGTTAAGGCGACATCGCCTGCGCCTTTTAAAAATCCCTCAATGCCTTCACGATTATCGGCAATAGTTTGCGTTACCGCCTCAACATTTTTCAAAGTAGCTTGAACACTGCCTTGATTGTCGACCACCATGGTTTCAAATACGGCTAACACGCGATCAATACGATCTGATATATGCTGTGCTGTAGCTAATAAGTCAGTCACCGCAGAAGGTTGCGCTTCAATGACAGCAATCTCACCTTTGTTTTCTGCCATTCGCAACAGATTAACTGCCCCCTTAGAACCACCAGAAAGCTCAACCGTTGCAGAACCTGTTAAGCCTTGAATACCAATATTAGCCTTAGTATCTGCACGAAGCGGTGTATAAGCGTGAACTTGAGCATGGGCAATCACCACCTCTGGATTATCAACATCCAGCGCGGTGCGCTCAATTGAACCTACATTCACCCCATTAAATAAAACCGGAGAACCTTTAACTAGACCCGCGACAGAACCATTAATTTTAATTTGCAACGGGACTTGATTATCACTTTGAGAAAAGCCGCCAACCCACAGGATAAACGCAAAGCAAGCCGCCATCACCAAAAGTGTAAAGGCGCCTACAACAACATAATTTGCTTTGGTTTCCATGGGTATTAAGATCTTTTCAAATTACAATTAAATCAATTAGTCTATTCATCACATAAGAGCATAATAAAGCATTTTTATGAAGTTTGGAGTTTGTTTTCAAAAACATCCCCAATTTAAATAATTATGCATCACTTTTTAGCACCTCAGGTATTATTATTTCACAATAGCCCTTGCACGTTTGCCATTAAAATATTCTTGTATCCAAGGATCATCATAGTTCACCACACCCTCAAGTGTATCATTAACCAACACTCTTTTTTGTCCTAAAACCGCAATGCGATCGCAAGCAGTATAAAGGCTGTCTAAATCATGGGTAACCATGTAAACCGTTAATCCAAGGGTATCACGAAGCGTAATGATTAACTCATCGAACTCTGCTGCCCCAATAGGATCAAGCCCAGAGGTTGGTTCATCCAAAAATACAATATCAGGATCAAGCGCCAAAGCTCGTGCAAGCGCTACGCGCTTTATCATACCGCCAGAGAGTTCTGAGGGATATTTGTGCAATGCATCTAGAGGCAAACCAACTAGGGTCAATTTTAAAATAACCAATTCATCCAATAAATTTTCTGGCAGATTTAAATATTCACGCATAGGTAATTGTATATTTTCCCGCACTGTAAGGGACGAAAACAATGCGCCATGTTGAAACAAAACACCCAGCCTTTGATCAATTTTTGTGCGCTCAACATCTGCTGCATTGCGATAATCGGTGCCTAAAATCTCAATATCCCCACTTTGGGCAGCATTTAAGCCCAAAATAGTACGAAGCAGTACAGATTTACCTGAACCTGAACCGCCAACGAAGCCCAAAATCTCACCTCTATGAACATCAAGGTCTAAACCTTTCAGCACGCTAAAATTGCTAAAGCTTACGGATATATCCCTCACCTTTATCACTATATTTTGATCTTTCTCCATCGATCAATACTCAATTGTTGCGTAGAAAATTGCAAAGAGGCCATCCATTAAAATGACCATGAAGATAGCTTTTACTACAGCGCTAGTAACTCTGCGCCCTAAAGATTCAGCACTGCCGCCAACCTTCACACCTTCTATGGCCGCCACTACACCAATAACCAGGGCCATGAATGGCGCTTTAATCAGGCCAGAAAAAATCGTTGATAAATCTATTGCGGTTCGCAAATGCGAGATAAAAGTTTCTGGTACAATGCCAACATAAATTTGACAAATAAAGAAGGCGCCAACAATTGCCATAAAATTGGCAAGAATGGTCAACAAAGGTAAGGCAATAACAAGGGCTATGATGCGCGGCCAAATTAAAACGCTAATCGGATTAAGCCCAATGACCGTTAAAGCATCGACTTCCTCACGCATTTTCATAGAGCCAATTTCAGCAGTCATGGAACTTCCTGTGCGCCCTGCAACCATAATGGCCGTTAAAAGAACACCAATTTCACGTAAAACCAAAATACCCACCAGATCAACTGTCCACAGTTCAGCGCCAAAATATTTGAGATAAAAAGCGCTTTGTTGGGTGATGATGCCACCGATTAATAAGGACATGAGCAAGACAATGGGCGCACCAGTAACTGCCATTTTGTAAAGATGGAAAATCACCGATGTAAATTGCGTGCGTATTTTTTTACTGGACTTCATCTGACTGCCGCGCAGCATTGAACCAATGATATGTAGCCCTAAAATGCAATCGTTTTTAATATCAACCATGGCTTTGCCCGTTGATTCTAAAAACTCTACCCCAAAATAGGATTGTCTTGTTTGAACCTCTTTGTTTTCTGGTACATCCGCAAGGGCATTTAACAATTTTTGATGCTCAGCAATGTGAGATATGAAATTGACAGTGCAGCCTTTTGATTTCAAATGCCGCATCAAGCGCTCAATCAACCAAGCGCCAGCAGTGTCAAACCGCTCAATTTTTTGCGTATCTATGGTCAGTGACTTGCCAGAATAGCCCTGTCCAAAAGCATTAAAATCAAAATCAACGGCTGCAACGTGTTTTATGTCCCAAAAACCAACAAGTCTTAAAATATTAGTAGAACCGCCATTATCTACAAAAAACTGTATATCATGAACAGCAGGCCTATTGGTCGTGCCACTAGCCTGCGATTTAGCTTTTAATTTAGCTGTATTTTTTTTAAACCATGACATAGTTAATTTGATTAGTCCGCAATGATTGATTCTAAATCCAAGCTACCTTATCATGAACATTTGATTTGGTCAGCAAATGGAGGTGTTTTTTCAATGAAGCTCACAGTCTTTTCAGAAGAATACCCAATTAATGGCAATTTCACCATTTCCAGAGGCTCAAAAACTGCAATTCATCCCGTAGTATGCCAAATTGAAAAGGATGGCATAATTGGTCAAGGCGAATGCATTCCCTATCGCTATTTCAGCGAAACCATTGAGGGCGTTGTAGAGAGCATAAAATCCGTTAACTCTCAGCTCATCCCTAATTTCACTCGCGACACATTGCAAAATCTGTTGCCTCCTGGCGCTGCTCGAAATGCCATTGACTGCGCATTATGGGATCTGGAGAGCAAATACCCAAATTCATCACAGATCAAATCGCACTTTCCTAATCCCCCAGAAAAAATAGTCACCGCCTATACCATCTCTGTTGCCAGTCCTGAAAAAATGCATAAACAGGCGTTAGAAAACAGTACTAGAAGTCTATTAAAGTTAAAATTGGCAGGCAACGGTGATGACGAACGCATCCAAGCTGTGCGTGAGGCGGCACCCAATGCAACCTTAATTGTTGACGCTAATGAAGCATGGTCAGAATTTCATTTGGAATGCAATATTAAGGCAGCAAAGGCCTATAATGTTGCAATGATAGAGCAACCGCTCCCAGCTGAACGCGATGGAGCATTGGGGGAAATTGAGCGCATTGTGCCAATTTTTGCCGATGAATCTTTACACACTCGCAAAGAACTCAAAGCCCTAAAACCACTCTATGATGGCATTAATATAAAATTGGATAAAACTGGCGGCCTAACAGAAGCTATTCTTTTGAAAAAAGAGGCTCAAGATCAAGGATTTAAAATCATGATCGGCTGCATGTTAGGGACATCACTTTCTATGGCACCAGCATGGTATCTTGCAAATGATGTAGAATTTGTAGATTTAGATGGCCCGCTTTTGTTGAAGCAAGACCGTGATCATGGCATTGAATATGATGACAATCACATCTACGCACCTCCTAAAGCCCTATGGGGTTAGGAATAAAGCATCGCTAAAATTCATCCATCAGAGCGTATAAGGTTTTGAATTCACCTAATCGCAACACGTACTAAACGCTATACGCGCTAACGACGCCAAATATCTTCATGCAGCTGGTTAGAGATCTTACCAGCTGCTTTATTTTCTATGCCTGAAAAGGGATCTGTCTTTCAGGTGTTGGAATCCGGCATGGAATCCTTTTTCTCTTTGATAAACTTCAATAGAGCCGCATCAATAGCAGGATCTAATTCAGGCGCTTGATGCTCAGCAATCCATTTTTTAGCCGTCTCTCTAGCGCGCGCCTCGATTGGCTTTGAACCTTCAGCTTCCCACTGCTCGAACGAATTATTATCTGCAAGTTCTGAGCGATAAAAAGCCGTTTTGAAATTAGCTTGAGTATGATCACAACCAAGGTAGTGATTGCCAGGTCCAACTTCACGAATAGCGCCCATGGCTTGACCATCTTCTGATACATCAACGCCCGACGTGAATTTTTGCATAGCTGCTAGTTGATCACAATCCATAACAAATTTTTCATAAGAGGATACTAAGCCACCTTCTAGCCAACCAGCGGAATGGAGCATAAAATTAACCCCACCTTGTACAGCAGGCCAAAGGGTATTTGCACTTTCATATGCGGCCTGTGCGTCTGGCACTTTTGAACCACAAAGCGAACCGCCAGAACGAAATGGAATGTTAAATTTACGTGCAAATTGCGCCGCACCTAAAAGCACTTGTGCTGGCTCAGGCGTACCAAAGGCAGGAGAACCCGTCTGCATAGAAATTGATGTTGCGAAAGTTCCCATAACAACAGGCGCACCTTTGCGGCATAATTGTGAGAATGCGATAGCTGCTTGAGCTTCTGCCAAAACCTGCGTCAATGTACCAGCCACAGTTACAGGCGACATAGCCCCACCAACGATAAAAGGTGAAATGATACAAGCCTGATTTGCACGAGCATAAACCTTTAATGCACCCAGCATTGTATCATCCATAACCAATGGGGAATTGATATTAATCAAACTGATTAGCACACAATTTTGATCGACAAACTCTTCACCAAATAGGATTTTAGCCATTTCAACACTGTCTTCAGCGCGCTCAGGCGCTGTTACGGAACCCATGAATGGCTTATCAGAATATTTAATATGAGTATAAAGCATATCCAAGTGGCGTTTATTCACTGGAATATCAACTGGCTCACAAACTGTACCACCTGAGTGGTGCATGGCAGGTGCCATATAGGCCATTTTTACAAAATTCTGAAAATCTTCCAAAGTGGCATAGCGTCGTTCACCCTCTAAATCACGAACGAATGGAGGGCCATAGACTGGTGCAAAAACGGTTGAATTATCACCAATGGAGACCGAACGCCCTGGGTTGCGCGCATGTTGAGTGAAACGTGATGGTACGGTTTTCATCAATTCGCGACATAGACCCTGCGGAAAATGCACACGTTCACCGCGCACATCCGCTCCTGCATCACGCCACATTTGTAGTGCTTCTTCATCATCACGGAACTCAATGCCAATTTCTTCTAATATGCGATCAGCATTATTTTCAATAATATCCATGGCCTCTTCATTTAAAACCTCGAAAGGCGGAAGATTACGCTGGATATATGGGAAAGATACAGGTGCCGCATTTTCACGAGCCGAACGTCTTGCGGCACGACCGCCTCTTGCACTGCGTGTACGAGTTCTTGCGTGCCCACCTTCTGTGCCCTCTGGCAAACCATTAATTTCATCAACCATTTATTTTTCCTTCTCAGAAGCCATATCTGTTAAATAATTCACATATAGCCAAATCATATGGATGATCATAAATTTTAGCTATAAGCTCTCATTATCGCTAAGCCTATCCGTATAAAATTGATTTATTTTTTACCGGCCTAGCTTTTTTCAAAAAGCACTCAAGGCTATTCGCTCATAGC
>CAKMZG010000007.1:0-13790 GCA_929200335.1 uncultured Alphaproteobacteria bacterium
TCGCCCCAATTCTCGCCCCAATTCTCGCCAAGCCTTGAGGATATTGGCGGCTTGCTCAAGGTTATCTGCGCTGGCAGGAAGCGTTAGGCCGCTATCTGTGGAATAAAAAGCAGGTAAATTTTTAGTTTGATAGCCAATAACAGGTACGCCTTGAGTTTCAAGCACCTCTAGGGTCAGTGGTAAATCAAGAATGGATTTTGCACCAGCGCAAACTACGGCAACTGGAGTTTTACCCAATTCCATCAGGTCTGCTGATACATCAAATGGCGCGCCACGATGTACACCGCCAATGCCGCCTGTGGCAAAAACATCAATACCTGCCATATTTGCTACCATCATAGTGCCCGCAACGGTGAGTGATCCATCTGCTTTTAAGCCAAGAAGATGCGGGAAATCACGGCAACTGGCTTTTGATATGCTGCCCCGTGGGGCTTTCGCAAAGCGTTCAATTTCATCGCTGCTCATGCCAATGATTAAATCTCCATCCATAATGCCTAGGGTCGCAGGACAAGCACCCACATCGCGTACAGCCTGTTCCATTTTAGTGGCTATCTCTAAATTATCAGGATAGTTCATACCGTGGGTAATTACGGTAGTTTCTAAAGCGACAACAGGCGTGCCATTTTTTTGCGCTTCAACGATATGCGCACCATATTTTAATGAATGAGACATGATTACTCCGATATATCAGATGAGATAATTGTATTAATTTTAATGCTATTGGCGGCCACATCTTGCAAGGTAATTTGAGCGGCTTTAATGCCAGTTGTAACAGCATCTTCTAGCTTATAGTCATTATATATTCCATATAATGTGCCAGCAATTAGCGCATCACCCGCCCCGCTGACATTTACCACAGGGCAAGTGGGCGCAGGAATATGACTAATGCCATCTTGTTGTGCAATCCAAACGCCATGTTTACCGTGGGTTAGGAAAATCTTTTTAGCGCCCCGCTCTAAGAGAGCTTGGACTAATATTTCGGGCTTATCTGTATTCATGGATAGAATAGCTTGAGCCTCTAATATATTACAAAACAACCCATGAATACCTTTTAGGGATTGTGGCAAGCGGATAGCTTTTTTGGTGGAGACCGCATCCATATAAAGTGGTAAGTCTTGTTCGTTTGAACGTTCAATAATGGTTTTGATAAGATCCCTTGAGCCATTGGTGTCACAAAAAACTAGTTTCGAGCCTGCAATATGCTTCCATTGCTTATGAATGAAAGAAGAATGCATCTCATTAAAAATCTGCATATCAGAAATACCCATATGCAGACTTCCATCTGGTTCAATAATGGCTGTATAAATGGCGGTAGGATATTGAGTGTTGATAGAAATGGCATTGGTGCAAATGCTGGTTTTACGTGTTTGCTCAATGAGCCATTTGCCCTCTGTGTCATCACCTACCTGTGAAAGCAAATGCGCCTTGACGTGCAAACGTGCAAGATTCTCAGCAACATTTCGTGCGACCCCACCACAGCTATAGGCGCGTGTGGTTAGGTTCGATGTATCTAAAACAACGGGGTCATCCAATTGAAAAATTTGATCAACGGCCATGGCTCCAATGCAAGCGATGCCTGAATTTTTGTTTAACACATAAGCGCGACCTAAAATCATGCCCTTATTTTGCAAGCGTTCAATATGAAACGCGACTGTAGGTCGTGCTATGCCCAATGCTTGTCCAATTTCATTTTGGGTGGCATAGGGATTGTCTCGTATGGCTTGAAAAACCAATTGTTCAGTATTTTTTGATTTCATTTGATGTTCATAGCATAAAAATTAAAACTGATAAATTCTATCAATACTCTAAATTGTTATTTTTAATATTTTATTGAGGCAATAAATGCACCAAGAACAATACAAATGCATGCCATAAGGATTGAAAAATCAAATGTGCCAAATCCAGCTAAAATAAGCACAAGCGTTGAGATCAACGGGCTGAAATAGCTGGCTACACCCAGCAATTGAATATTACCCTTTTTCACCGCATAGTCCCAGCAAAAAAAGGCCAACCCAACTGGAAAAAAGCCCAAGGCTAAAGTTGCTAACCATTCGAGGGATGTTATGGGCCATTGGGTTTGTTCAAATGCTAGATGGCAGACCATCGATAGGGCTGCGCTTACCAAGCAAAAGCCTGTTACCAATTCACTGGGCACATCATGTTGTCGTCTTGAGAGCAGAGAATAGCTTGACCATATAAAGGCGCATAAGAGTGCTGCCATAAAGCCTATGGCGTATTGAGACTGCCAAACATGTGAGAGATCTGCTTCAAAACCGTCGGTTAAGATGATTGCAGCGCCCAAAAAGCCAAGTAAAGCTCCAATGATATGCTGCACTCTCAAGCGCTCATTGGGCAATAATGTTGAACCAAGAACAATGAATAATGGCCAAAGAAATGCGATTAAGCTCGCTTCAATTTCTGGTGCATGGCGCAAGGCAAAGAAGTAGAAAAAATGATAGCCAAATAACCCCGATACCCCTAAGAGCCAACTTTGCCAAGGCTGTTTGGCAAGCAGGGATAATTTGCCTTTTATGATGAGGTGGATAAGGCCAATTGTACCACCAATGGCAAAGCAAATTCCTGTTAGTTGAAAGGGGGGAACATTGCCACTTGCCGCAGTAAAAAGTGCTAAAAATGCCCACATGAAAATGGCCGAGAAACCAATAAGGCTTGGCCAAAATGTATTTTTTTTGGGGGTGCGATCAGGCATATTTTTTAGCGTTCAACTGTTAATGCAATACCCATGCCGCCACCAATGCAGAGGGTTGCTAAGCCTTTGCTTAGGTTTTCGCGTTGCATTTCATGAAGCAGGGTCACCAAAATACGACAACCAGATGCGCCAATTGGATGACCAATGGCTATGGCACCGCCATTGACGTTCACTTTATTCGTATCCCAACCCATGGCTTGGTTTACCGCGCAAGCTTGGGCGGCAAAAGCCTCATTGGCCTCAATGCGGTCAAGATCATCCGCTTTCCAGCCAGCTTTTTCTAGCGCTTTTTGAGATGCTGGAATGGGCCCTGTGCCCATGATGGCGGGATCAACACCAGCGGTTGCCCATGAAGCAATGCGCGCAAGCGGCGTGAGGCCACGCTTGTTGGCCTCTTCTTCGCTCATTAAGGCAACGGCTGCAGCCCCATCATTAATGCCTGAAGCATTGCCAGCGGTAACCGTTCCTTCTTTTTTAAAGGCTGCACGCAATTTTGACATGTCTTCTAATTTTGCCCCATGGCGGATATATTCATCTTCATTCACAATGACATCACCTTTGCGCGATGAAAGCGTAACGGGGATAATTTCATCTTTAAATTTACCAGCTTTTTGTGCAGTTTCCGCTTTATTTTGTGAATTAAGCGCAAATTCATCTTGGATATCTCGTGAGAGTTGAAATTTATCCGCTACATTTTCAGCGGTAATGCCCATGTGGTAACCATTGAACGCATCCCACAAACCATCTTTAATCATGGTATCGATCATTTGCATATCACCCATTTTTTGGCCTTGGCGAAGAGGCGCGCAATGGGCAGAGCGAGACATGTTTTCTTGGCCACCGGCTAAAATTACATTTGCATCGCCCATGGCAATTTGTTGCATGCCCATAGCCACCGCACGCAAGCCAGAGCCGCAAACTTGATTGATTAAGAATGCAGTTTTATCCTCACTAATACCAGCCTGAATTGCCGCTTGACGGGCAGGGTTTTGACCGTCGCCTGCACAAAGAACTTGGCCTAAAATCACCTCATCTACATCGCTACCTGATAGGTTTGCGCGCTCCATAACAGCTTTCAGCGTTTGAGCACCTAATTCGCTTGCTGGTGCATTTGCAAATGATCCGCCGAATGCCCCAACGGCTGTGCGTCCTGCGCTCACGATAACAACAGATGATGACATGATTTTTTCCTCGTAATTTTTATATAAATATAATAATGTTTATTCTTTGATACCGCAGGTATAATTCCATTTGCAATGATTTTATTTGGTGATTTATTCATGGCATGTCAAATTTAGCTCAGCTGCTGACCATAGTAAAGGATTTGAAAAGTGGTGCGATTATTACCCTATGCTCCAGCACTCTTTGTGCTTTTATGGTCGACGGGCTTTATTGGTGCTCGCCTTGGCATGCCCCATGCAGAACCCATTAGCTTTTTATTGGTGCGTTATGGGATTGCGGTCGCTATTCTAGTATTATTAGGAACTTTAGCCCGTGTGCCTTGGCCTCGAGGCAATCAAATTTGGCATTCTATGATTGTCGGCATTTTAATCCATGGCCTATATTTGGGTGGGGTGTTTTGGGCTATTGATCATGGTATGCCAGCAGGTATTTCTGCAATGATTGTAGGCTTACAGCCGCTCTTTACAGCTGCACTTGCTGGCATTTTATTAAAAGAACATGTGGGCAAACAATTATGGTTTGGCCTCGTTTTAGGTTTTGTTGGGCTGGTTTTTGTGCTTTGGCCAAAGCTCAATGTATCCGGCAGCGGTATTAATTTTGCAACTGTTAGCGCTGCATTGCTCGCCATGGCAGGAATTACCATCGGTACGCTTTATCAAAAGCGTTTCATCCGTAATGATGATGCAAATTATGATATGCGCAGCGCAAATTGCGTGCAATATATTGGTGCTGCTATTCCAAGTTTGATTTATGTTTTATGCTTTGAGCAATTTCAGATTACATGGAATGGTGAGAGCATTTTCGCCATGGCATGGTTGGTGATTATTCTTTCCATTGTTGCCATATTCATTTTGATGATGCTGATTGAGCAGGGTGAGATTTCAAAACTATCCAGTCTATTCTTTTTGGTGCCAGCTTCAACCACCATAATTGCTTGGGGCTTATTTGGTGAAACCTTGAGCCTTTGGCAATTGGTGGGCATGGGCATTTGTGGGATTGCTGTATTTATTGCCAGAAGTTCAAAGTAATTTACCCATCACTCACGACCATATTTTTCTAATGCCTTTAATGCGGTTTGTGCAATGGATTTCTCACCGGCGTCCAGTGCCAGTACATAGGCGTGGGTATAATTAAAACAAGCTGAATCAATATCGCCAGAACTTTCCATAGACTGCGCTTCTTGCAAATAACATTTTGCTTGGGCAGAACAATCATGGGCTTCTACCGCGTCTTGAAATTCATCTTGGCGATCAGTTTGCAATGCCATAGTTTTGTTCTATTTATCCAGATGGTTTTTAAATTGATTAGCAACCCATTCATGAAAGCAATGGGTTGGTGGATCCATGATGGGCGAAAATTTTCCGCCGTCAAAATTAGCCGCATTGCGTCCCTTTTGCATGCCTTCTACCACAAAAACATCTTCTTCAAAAATTTCGCGCCACATGGCGGTGTTTTGTTGGCGCAGGTTAGCGAATTTTTCGCCTTGCGCATCTGGGCTTGTGTATAGAATAGCCACATGCTCAAGGGTTTGATCATGGGTAACAGGTTCTAGCACAATGGCAAAAATGTGATCACGATGAACACCCAAAAGCACATTAGGAAATAATGAAATATATTCAGCGCCTGTATCCCATTTATCAGACAGTCCATCGAAATTAGGAAAAGTTAAACCATTGTCATTTAAGGTCGGGTTATAAACTACAGTGCCTTGCCCAGAATATTGGTGCTGCTCAACTATGTTATAATGATCTTCTAAACGGGAATAAGAATTTAGGCCTGGATGAATCCAAGGCAAGTGATAGCTTTCACAGTAATTCTCAACAGCTAATTTCCAATTGCAATTTACCTTTAATGTAAACTGGCTATCCTCACCACCAAAATAGAGCGGCCTATTGTTAAACTCTGCCCATTGTTCCAGCAAGGTTGCATGCTGGGTCTCAAAAGGCTCTGCTTGGCCATCTAAGTTTATAAAAATAAGGCCTAGCCATTCATGGGAGCGGATTTGGTTAAGACTAAGCTCATCTTTTTTAATGCCCTCATGGGTATTATGACCAGCGCCGCCCACATGGGGTGTCGTGCGCAATTTGCCCTTGGAGTCATAGCACCAAGAGTGGTAAGGACAGCGCAAAATGCCTTTTGTCTTCTTAGCTTCATTGACGATAATCATGCCACGGTGACGACAGGTGTTTTCAAAAACATTCACGCCTTCATCTTTATCGCGGATCATAACAAGTGGTTGGCCAAGAAAATCTATTGGCTTTGCAGAACCAACTTCAGGTACATCACTAGCAAAACCAAGACATGCCCAATTTTTGGCAAATACCGCTTGTTTTTCAATTTCAAATAGCCCTGCATCATTATAAAATGGGTTGGGTAGGCCTGTGGCATTTTCAACCGCTTGTGTAACGCGGTCTAATGCTTTGGCATCTATCAGGCTTTCAGATGAACTGATGGATATATTCATGATGCGCTCCTCCACAAATTCTTGAATGTAATAAGTTTACTGGAGAATTTCAAAATCACAATGCGAATTTACGACGTTTTCGGCGCGATTGAACAAGAGGGATACTGGCCTAGCTTTTAAAAGCCTCGCTAAAGCGTGCCATAGGTTCAGGCAAAGGGGTTTCAAATGCGCAAAGTTCACCCGTTACAGGGTGATCAAATTGCAAAGATTTGGCATGGAGCGCTTGGCCACGCATAAGGTTTAATTGGCTTTTGGCCTCATTAGGCAATTTTACTTCTTTGGATTTAAAATGCGCCCCATATTCGCGGTCCCCTAATAGCGGATGGCCAATGTGTGCCATATGTACACGAATTTGATGGGTGCGACCGGTTTCCAATTGGCATTGGACTAAACTGAGTTGAGGCATGATTTCACCGTTTAAGCGATATCCCTCTAAGGCCAGATAATGGGTGATGGCAAGTTTTGCATCAATGCGCCCTTCAGCTACCACCGCACGGCGTAGGCGATTGTTACTATCACGCCCCAGATAGGTTTCAATGGTACCCTTTTTGGGGCTGGGCTCTCCCCAAACTAAGGCTTGGTAGAGGCGCTTAAGATTTCCTGTACGACCATGATCAGCAAATTGCGCAGCTAGATGTTGATGGGCTTGATCATTTTTGGCTACCACCATAACGCCAGAGGTTTCTTTATCTAAACGATGAACAATACCTGGGCGTTTAACCCCGCCAATACCTGATAGGGAGCCTTTGCAATGGTGCAACAGGGCGTTTACCAATGTGCCTTGCCAATTGCCACTGGCTGGATGAACCACCATGCCAGCAGGTTTATTAATCACAATCACGCTATCATCTTCAAATAAGACATCCAATGGAATTTCTTCTGGCTCAGGGGTCGGGTCTTCTGCTTCTGGGATAATGCAAGTAACGCTATCTGCTGGTTTAATGCGGGTATTAGGCTTTTTGCAGGGTTTGCCATTTAGTGTAATAACGCCCTGTTTAATCAACTCAATTACCCGCGAACGTGAGATATACTCGGGCATGTGAGCGGTTACAAAGACATCTAGCCTTTGATTTTCATGTGCCTCATCTGCAATTAAAGCTTTTATATTTTGTGACATTCCGCTAACAGTTTCTTTCATAAGCGATCCTTTACACGAAAACCTGTGAAAGAAAAGCCCTACGATGAATAGTAATGATATAGATTTAGAAGATAAACCCCTTGATCCCGCAACTGAGAAGCTGCGTAAGAAAATGGTGCGCTTATTAGCCGTTTCCATTGGCGTGATGATGATTGGCTTAATGGCGGTATTGGGTGCGATCATTTATAAATTCAGCACATCTGGCAAAAATACAACCACAATTGCTAGCACACAAGGCCAGGCTTTAGATGTGCCGGGCGAAACATTGCTGCAAAATTTGAACATTCCAGCAGGTGCTAAAATCTTGGAAAGCGATGGCAATGGTACACAAATTTTGCTGCGTCTTGAGATATCCGATCACCAAGAATTATGGATTTATGATGTGGTAAAAAATCAAATTATTGCTAAAATCACAGTTAAATAAAGTTATCTAAGAGCACATTTATGAATTTATAGATAAGTGACGCGCGATAGCTCATCATGACCTAAATAAATTCAGCTTAATGCTCTAGATTCTTTTGTTTGCGTGACTAGTTCTTGTTTAGGTGAATTCACCTAAATGCTACACGCGCTAGCCAATTTTTTTGCGTAGAATTATTATTTTTTGCGCAAGGCTATTTTTATCATTGCCTTTAGCGTCTTTGGCATTGAGTGCTTTTAAAATACCAGAATCATCACCCTCAAGTTTTGCTGTAATAGCGGCCATTTCAGCAGCTAAATCTGTGATTTGGGTTTTAAGCGTATTGCTGTCGGTTTTGGTATTGGTGGTATTTTGCTTCAAATTTCGCAATTCTGCTTTTAGGGTTTTGATTTGATCGCGATGCTTTGCCAATTCCACCTCTAATTCTGCATTTATTTTCTCAAGCACGCGCTTTGTTGCGGCACTTTTTTGATTGTTGATGGCAAGTTCAGCAAAGCGGCGATCATTTTCTGCCACTTTTGCTCTTATATCAGGGTTGGCACGCTTGGTTAAATTGCGCTCAGTTAAGGTGATTGCACGGTTCCATATTAATGGGACAATCAATAGTCCCACGAATATTGCAAGCAATAGACCGAAGGCAAAATATAATAGATTTTCAATCATCAAGAACCCAGTTTAAAAATATTGTTATCTTGGTATAGGCAGTTTCAAGATTCAATTCAAGCAGTTACATTTTAGCCTGTAGCATTTAAGCAGATTTACTTAAACGAGAGCTATTCGCGCAAATTAAGGAATTTAGATCGGTGTTTTGAATTCATATAAACGCATAAAGCTATAGGTGCTTTGTTTATAAAAAACCCGCCTGTAATGAGGCGGGTTGAGATAATGCTATTTAAGCAATTTCTTAAAATGGATTCCAAGTGGGTGCTTGGCTAATTTTTAGATAATTGATGTTAACACCAAGACGTGCACCAACGCCTGTACTAATCGGCACCAAAACGACATTGCCACGCTTTAAGGCTGAAACTTTAACACCACCAATTAAATAAGCTGCGCCAGTCACACCCACATAACGTCGATAAATTTTATCCACATGATCGAGGTGATAGACCAGCATCATTGTTCGGTTACCATCGGCACCAAAATCCCAACCTAGACTTGGACCTTGCCAGAACAGCTTATGATCGCCAGCATTTTTTGTATATAATGAACCCTCACCATAGCGCAAGCCACCCACGATTGCACCAGCAGCTTCTTCACCAATGATATAACCGTTTGGTCGGCCGCGGCGTGAGAAAATGCTCTCAATGGCTTTAGCAAAGCCTTTGGAGGTTGCCCCAAAAAACTGATGCCCAGCATCAAGAATTTCATTACTTGAATAGGTTCCATTATTAGCTTGTGCGCTTGATGGAGTGGTTAAGCTCATAACAGTAAAGCTCAATGCGATAATTCCTAAAATTGCACAGAAGGTTGTCATTCTGGCTTTAAGGTAGCTTGTGTTAAAAGTTTTAATTGCGCGCTGAATAAACATTATATGTCCTTTGGGTAATGTTGTTTCAATTCTTTTGACTTCCCCTACATAGGCAGCAAATGTGTTATGTTTTGGGACAAAATTATCTATTTTCTATTAAATAGAATTTTGGTTACCATTTTATTAAGAATTCCCGTGCAAAAGAGATGGGTAAAGTTAAAAACTTGATGAGATAAGGTTTGAGCAGATGAATGGTATTGAGAAATTAAGCGAATTGGATTTAGCAGCTCTATTATGCAGCCGAATCTGTCATGATTTAATCTCGCCTGTTGGAGCGATTGCAAATGGCTTAGAAGTGCTGGATGAAGAAAAAGATCCTGAAATGAAGGCATTTGCTATGGATCTCATTCGTAAAAGTACTTTGCAGGCCAATACTAAACTGAAATTTGCACGTCTTGCTTTTGGTGCTGCTGGCTCTGCTGGGGCTATGATTGATAGCGGTGATGCACAAGAGGTTATTGGCCTATTCATGGATACAGAAAAAGCAGATCTAAAATGGTCTGGTGGAGTGCGTGCGCTTATTCCTAAAAACCACATTAAGCTATTGTTGAATATGGTTTTAATCGCTCTTGGTGCTGTGCCGCGCGGTGGTGAGATTGAAGTTATTATTCATGAGCCAGGCGATAATGCCACTTTTGAGATCATTTGCTCAGGTACGAGCGCAAGGGTACCATCAGGTTTTCTTGATTTATTAAATGGCACAACAGAGGGGGCAATGGATGCGCATTCTATACAGCCCTATTATACATTCTTATTGGCTCAAGCTTGTGGGCTAGCTCTCAATGCGCGTCTTGAGGGCGATAGAGTAATTTTTCTTGCTAATTAAACGAGATAAAATCTAAATTAGATGAAGTTCCAATAGGTTAGAAGATATTTGGTATATTCTTTGAACAACACATTGAAGGTATGCCAATTGCTGTTCCAGTTTTTGTAATTCAATTTTGTGCTTTTAATGGCATAGGGCATGAATGTTAGATTTGGTGCGGCACGGTTTAATAATAACAGGCTGCGCGGCATGTGATAATTGCTGGTCACGACGATGAGCGATTGAAACCCATTTTCTTTTGCCCATGCGGTGGTCTCAGTTGCATTGCCTACCGTATCCAATGCCTTATGATCAATATCGACACAGCAATCGAACAGCGCCTTGTCTGAGTTGGTCAATTTTTGCAATTGCTGCTTGGTGGTATTAGGATGAACCCCAGAGATAAGTAGTTTTGTATTATTTTTCTTTTCTAACAGCTTTATGGCTTGCTTTAAGCGATTTGTACCACCCGTTAGCACTACAATAGCTTCACCAGATGAAATATGTGTATTGCTTAAACTATCATGCATATTCGATGTTTTATTAGCGAAGCGAATAAACCCACCAGCAAACATTAGCGCCAGTATTATAAGAATAATAACAACCACATTAAACGCATAGAACAGCAAAGAATATGCTCTGCTATTTGGGTATTTTGATTTGCGTGGATGCTGTAACATTATCTGTGTCTCAAAGCCTAAACTAATAAACGAATCACAGTGTATCACGAATGTGGTTTTTTAGAAGCGTGGCAGAGCTTATTTCAAATAATGCTTATCGCATGTCATCCCAAGGTGAATGCCGGTTTTTGAATAATGAGATGCAGTAACAAAGGGATAGAGCACATTTCTGAATTTATAGATAAGTGAAGCGCTCTAGATTTCTTTATATGTGCGAATAATTTTCGTTTAGGTGAATTCCACCTAAACGCTACACGCACTAGCTCAAGCGACCAAAATCTGGCGCGTCAATCTCTTGTCCCGCATCAATGATGCCTTTGCGAATGCTTCTGGTGCGTGTAAAGAGGTCAAATAGCGCTTGCCCATCACCCTCATCTACATAGCGCGTTAATTCCGCTAAATCAGTGGTGAAACGGTTTAACATTTCAAGAACTGCCTCGCGGTTATGCAAAAATACATCGCGCCACATGGCAGGATCTGATGCCGCAATGCGGGTGAAATCACGAAAACCAGAGGCAGAAAATTTAATCACCTCGGATTTAGTATCATCTTCTAAATCCGCCGCTGTTCCCACGATGTTATAAGCAATCAAATGGGGTAAATGAGATGTAATTGCTAAAACCAAATCATGATGTTTTGGCGCCATAATGCTCACATTAGAGCCGCAACCCTTCCAAAGAGCTTTGATGGCTTGGGTGGCTTCCTGATCTGTATCTTCAAGAGGTGTCAAAATACTCCAACGGTTTTCAAAAAGCGTGGCAAAACCTGCATCAGGGCCAGAATATTCTGTACCAGCAATAGGGTGACCGGGTACAAAATGTACAGCTTCTGGCAAATGCGGTTTGATTTGATCAATCACCGAGCATTTCACTGAACCCACATCAGTAATGATTGCACCCGCTTTTAAATGAGGCGCAATTTTTTTGGTAACTGCCTCACTAGCACCCACAGGAACGCATAAAATAACACAGTCAGCATCTTTGACTGCCTCACCTGCATCGGTTGAATAAAAATTACCAAGGTTTAATTCTTCTGCACGGTCTAACGTTTCTTGAGAGCGTGTCGAAATGGCAATTTCATTCACCAAGCCAGCGCGGCGCATGGCATGGGATAAGGAGGCACCAATAAGACCAATGCCGATGAGAGCTACGCGATTAAATAGAGGCGGTTTTGTCATTTTGTTTCTCTTAAAAATTCTGTAAGTGCATCAATCACGCCTTGATTGGCTTCATCAGAGCCAATTGATACGCGTAAGGCGTTGGGAAAACCATAGCTGGTTATGCGGCGTGTAATAAACCCGCGTTCGCTCAAATATTGATCCGCATCAGCAGCCGTTTTTCCAACCGCATCAGAAAAGCTAACCATAATGAAGTTGGCAACACTTGGTGTTACTTCAAGGCCAAGATCACCAATAGCCTTGGGTAAAATTTTCAGCCATTTTTCGTTATGGGCAATAGACTTTGCCACATGATCAACATCACGAATGGCAGCCGCACCAGCAGAAATTGCAGCCTTATTGAGGTTAAATGGGCTGCGCACGCGGTTTAACACGTCAATAATTTCTTTGGGTGCATACATCCAACCAACGCGCAAAGCAGCAAGCCCGTGAATTTTAGAAAATGTTCGGGTCATAACCACATTGTCGCTTTTTGAGACAAGCTCAATGCCTGCCTCATAATCATTCTTGCGCACATATTCTGCATAGGCGGCATCAAGCACCAAAATTACATGGTCAGGCAAACCATCGCGCAGACGGCGTATTTCATTAAAAGGTAAATAGGTGCCCGTTGGATTGTTAGGATTTGCAATATAAACCAATTTGGTTTTGTCACTCACTGCGTTAAGAATGGCATCAACATCGGTGGTATTGTTGCGCTCACGAGCAATAATAGGTAGGCCACCAGCTTCTTTGATCACAATTTCATAAACTAAAAACCCATGCTCAGAATAAATCGCTTCATCGCCTGGTGCTAAATAGCAAGCGGCCATTAAGTGCAAAAGTTCATCAGAACCATTGCCACAAATCAGGTTATCAACATTCAGCCCATATTGCTCTGCAATGGCTTGGCGCAATTCACTGGCTGTGCCATCGGGATAAAGCTCTAAATTTTCAGCACTTGCTTTAAATGCTTCAATAGCTTTTGGGCTAGCGCCAAATGGAGTTTCATTGGATGATAATTTATGCAGCTTCACGCCCGCAGGTGCATTTGATTTGCCTGGAACGTAAAGTTCGATATCCATGATGCCAGCTTTGGGCGTTGGTTTATTGGTCATTGTATCATCTCATATTAGTATTATGGCGCTAAGCTTAGGAACCATTAAGCTCTTTCTTTTAGAAAAAAACTTACGATAAATCAAAGGAAACCTTGTCGCTTGATGATTTTTTGAAATTGGCGTAAAGGTTGTCATTCGAGTTATTAATTTGAGTAGTGAAAAATGGCAGCGTCAGAAATAATAAAACAATTGGAAAAAGTTGAGGCAAATGCCCCCTCAAGCAAGACGCTTGTGCTTGAAAAATCACTTGAGCTGGATGCTGGCACAACTCTAAATAAGGTGCAAATTGCCTATACTGAAGCGGGTCAATTGAATGATGATTGCAGCAATGCCATTCTAATCTGCCATGCGCTTACGGGGGATCAATATTTTAATGATACGCACCCTGTCACAGGAAAACCAGGTTGGTGGAATTCTTTAATAGGTTCGGGTAAGGCTATTGATACTGATAAATATTATGTGGTTTGCACCAATGTTGTGGGAAGTTGCTTAGGCTCAACGGGGCCTGCCACGATTAATCAAGAGACCAGTAAGCCCTTTGGCCTTGATCTTCCTGTTATAACAATTGCTGACATGGTGCGTGCG
>CAKMZG010000007.1:13800-17896 GCA_929200335.1 uncultured Alphaproteobacteria bacterium
CGTGCGCAGGCACAATTTATTGAGCAATTGGGCATTGAAATGCTTTTTGCTGTTGTCGGTGGCTCCATGGGTGGTATGCAGGTATTGGAATGGGCTGCAAGTTATAAAGACCGTGTTTTTGCCGCTGTTCCCATTGCTACAGGTGCGCGTCATTCGCCGCAAAACATTGCTTTTTACGAGGTGGGTAGACAAGCAGTTTTAGCTGACCCTAATTGGTGTGGTGGAAATTACCTGTTGGAAGGCGTTGCGCCTAAGAAGGGTTTAGCTGTTGCGCGCATGGTGTCTCATATTACTTTTTTATCTGAGCCAGCCTTACAGCGGAAATTTGGCCGTAATTTACAAGATAGAAATGCGTTAACTTTTGGTTTTGATGCAGATTTTCAGGTGGAGAGCTATTTGCGCCACCAAGGCATGAGTTTTGTGGATCGCTTTGATGCTAATTCTTACCTTTATATGACTAGGGCTATGGATTATTTTGATTTAGCTGCAGATCATAATGGGGTTTTGGCTAATGCTTTTAAAGGTTCTCAAACCCGCTTTTGTTTAGCCTCATTTTCATCTGACTGGTTATTTCCCACAAAAGAAAGTCGACAAATTGTTCATGCTTTAAATGCAACCAGTGCAAATGTTTCTTTTGTTGAGATTGAAACAGATAAAGGCCATGACGCTTTTTTATTGGATGAGCCTGAACTGTTTAAAACGGTTGGTGGGTTTATCGAAAGTTGCGCACGCGTTAGGGGGCTAAAATGAATCAAAAAGGACTAGAGACGGCTCAAAAAGCTGGCGCTCGCGTGGATCATCAGATCATTGTGGATTTTGTTACTAATGGTTCAAGGGTTATTGATGTTGGCTGTGGTAATGGAGCTTTGCTTGAGCTTTTGGAAAAGGAAAAACAGGTTGATGCCCGTGGTTTGGAATTATCCCGTGAAGGGGTGAGTGATAGCGTTGCGCGTGGCCTATCGGTTGTACAGGGTAATGCTGAGCATGATCTGGTTAATTATCCTGACAATGCTTTTGATTATGCCATTTTAAGCTCCACCATTCAGGCCATGCATTATCCGCGTGATGTCTTGCGCGAACTTCTACGCATTAGCAATCGGGTTGTGGTATCATTTCCCAATTTTGGCCATTGGAAAATTCGTTGGGCTTTAGGAATTGGTGGAAAGATGCCTGTGAATGAGAATCTGAGTTACAGTTGGTATGAGACACCAAATATTCACTTCTGCACCATACAAGATTTCATTGATTTATGTAATGATATGGGTGTTGAGATTGAAAAAAGTGTTGCCTTGAATGCTTCAGGGCAACAAATTGGCGTTAATATGCCTTGGGCAATTTGGAATTTATTTGGTGAACAGGCTGTGTTTTTATTAAAACGCTAACCCTTCTCTCTTGTTGCTGTTCCTTGTGTAGCCGTACCTTGATGAGGCACAAGAATTGGAGCGAAACCTCGTTTGGTCTGTTTGCTCTTAGCCAAAACCCCACGATAGGCTTTTTTGCGAGCGCGGATGAGCAATACACCGGAGAATCTCGGCCAAATGCGGCGACCTATGCGCTCTGCTAGGGCGCGGAATTTCACAAATAGTTTTTTACTCGAAGGTGGAGCATAAAGCGCATCCCCTGACTGCATCACTTCAAAGCCGTGGTTTTCTAATAATCGCGACAATTGTCCCTTGCTGTAGGGTTGGCCATGGCCAAAGGGGGTGTTTTCCCAAAATGACCAGATACCACGGCGATTAGGCACTATTAAGATGATTTGCCCGCCAGGCGTTAAGACGCGCCATAGTTCTTCTAAAAACTGCTGAGGGTAATCAGCAAATTCTAAGCAGTGGGATAATAAAATAATATCAATGCTGGCGTCCATTAACGGTAAGGCATCGGGTGTAATAAGGGCGCTGGCATTTAAGCTGCTGTCTTGGGGAGGCCAGCACATAACCCCTTGGTTGGCTGGCATGAAAGCTATGCTGGTATAAAAATCAATGCCAAAGCGATTTAAATATGGGGTTGGATAGCCAAGTCCAATGAGGCGGGTGTCCTTTGCTCTTGTGGGGCTTTCTTGGGTTGCACGCACAAACAGGGGCGATAGTGCAAGGGTAAGTGCCTTCTCGCAAAAACTCCCAAGGGTAGAGTTATAGAATTTTTGTAGCTCTAAGATATCCATAGATAAAACTTAGGGTCTGTACTTGCGTAAGTACAGACCCTATATAAATTTTATTTCAGCTATAGCGGTGTTTATTTGCAGCTTTTAATCTGATCAAGGGCAGCTGAAACCCCAGACAATGAATAGCTATAACTGGTTTTTGTGCCACGCTTAGATTGAGCGGATACAGTCATTTTGCTGCCTTTGCGCATAGCGGCAACAAGTGCTGGCTCTTCGGCTGCATTTTCTACCCAAGCATTACGCCCTTTAGAAAATAGCATGAATTTTTTACCATCCACGTCCACAATAACTTTTTCTGTGATTTTAAGCTCATAACCCACCTCAATTTGAGGTTCATAGGCAGTATTTTGATTGGATTTACGGCTAACCAAAAAGAAAATATCGCCATGATTTACATTTTTTGGGCTTTTAGCAGTTGGAACGGATAGGATGTAGCATGTTTTGCTGTTGCCATCCTTATAGCTATATGCGCCCCAAGCGTTAAATTGTTTGATAATAGTTGGTGTTTGAGCAAGAGCTATACCCGCCGCCATTGCTAGAATGCCGATGCTTGATGATACTGTTACAGCTAGTTTGCGAAAATTCATAATTCCCCGCTGATGTTTCTTTTTTGGTTAGAAAAGCGCTTTACCGCCTCTAACCGGATTACATTTTGATTACACATATCCTACAAAGTAATTAGAAATTACTTAATTTTTGTTAATTGCGCAGATAAATTTGCCCCTATCAACAAAAATTTAAAAAATCATAAGAATTTGATGCCCAAATTTTAAAGATTATTAGATATATACCCAATATTAGAAATAAAAAAGGCGAGAGTTTGACATTGCTTATGGTAATCGCGACTTTTTAGCATTTTCTTGAGGTGAACCAATGCGCGTGCCACCAGAGTAAAGTGCTTTGCCATGAAGATGATCGGCCATCTTTTCTAAAGGGCCGCCTGGGCGCATGGGGCGTTCGGCAAAACGACCCAATGATTTTACCCGGTCATACATGATGATTGCCCCAGCAGTAGCCACATTAACACAAAAGCGCGTTGGTATTTTTACAATAAATTCACACTGCCCCATGATCGCAGGCGATAGCGAACCACCCTCAGGGCCAAGTATATAGGCCGCACGAGTGGGGTGGCGAAAGCTAGGCAGATCAATGGCATCATCCGTTAGCTCAATGCCAATTAAGCGGCAATCATCAGGCAGTAATAGAGTTTCGGGTGTTTTAAAACTATACCATGGCATGTGATCTTGAGAGCGCGTAGTATCTGATTGAGGATTACCAATATGGCGTCCGGGGGCTACTGTGAAGACAAAGGATGCACCAAAGCCATAGGCAGTTCGTGATAAATTGCCAAAATTCATAGGTTTTGAAATGCCCTCTACACCAATGCCAAAATATCCACGTGATTTCATGATTTGCCTATATTTGTTGAAAAAAGACCACGCATATTAAATGTATCAGTGTCTTTTAATCTGTGATTTTATCACTAATTAGCCGCGATCATTAATTATGTCTATATTTGACCGAATAATTTATGTCATGAAATATCTGGACTATCATCTAAAGCCTCATAAGCGGCTTGACGATGACTGTCTTTAATATGGGCTTTTACTTGGGTGAGCGCGGCCATCAATACAGCCAAATCATCGCCATAACCAATGCCTAATAAAAAATCGGGCACCACATCAAAGGGCAAAATAAAATATACAAGGGCGGCTAAAAGCGTGCCGCGTACTTTTAAGGGGGTGTCTTTGTCTAAAGCGCAATAATATCCAGCAACCAGCTCTTCTATAAAGGGAATATGCTTGGCGGTCTTTTTTAGTTTTGACCAAAATTCAGTGCGAATTTTATCGCGTTGGTGTTTTTGTCCATCCTCATTTTCAGGCTTTAAAATTTCAATGATTTTTTCTGGTTTCATTATTGCGTATACTGCCTTTC
>CAKMZG010000007.1:17906-28510 GCA_929200335.1 uncultured Alphaproteobacteria bacterium
CAAGCTTTTTTACCCTATCATCCATTGATTTTAAATCAGAATTATTTTTTTCTAACTATTTGTTTTATTTGAATTTTTAAATTATTTTTACGTAGAAAAATTCTTGTCCTGTGGGTCAAAATATGATTGAATAAAAGTAGGAGAAATATATGGGATCTATAGCCGATAAGCATTCTACCGCTTCGGATAACATTCATCAAGATGAAGTTGGCTTGAATGCAATAGATAATAAACAACAACAAGATATGAGTGTTGCAACAGACACTCAGCATGAAGATGTGAAGCAATTTGTTCCTCAAGAACCTATTAAAATTGCTTATGAAGATCAGATGCGTGCTGAGGTTTATGGTTTTATTGCAAAATTATTGCTTGCTACCCCTAATCAAGGGCGTCTTGAGCAATTATCGCAATTAGAGGGCGATGATACGCCATTAGGTGAAGCTTTTGCTTTATTTGCTAAATTGGCTGGAAATTCAAATGAAACCGATGCGCGGGATGAATATAATGCGCTGTTTATTGGTTTGGGTCGCGGTGAATTGCTGCCCTATGCTTCTTATTATTTAACAGGGTTTTTAAATGAAAAGCCCTTAGCAAAATTACGCTCCACCATGAAAGAGCATGGTATTGTGCGTAGGGATGACGTTAAAGAGCCTGAAGATCATATCGGCTCATTAATGGAAATGATGGCTGGGCTTATTGTTGGTGAGCTTGGTATTAAAGCAACGGCAGAAGGTGAGTTGGTAGCAGCTGATCTTAAAGCCCAGCAAGCATTTTTTAATGCGCATATCGCCCCATGGGCTGCTTATTTCTTCCAAGATTTAGAGCGTGCCAAGGGTGCAAAATTATATCAACCGCTGGGTACTATCGGCCGGTTGTTTGTTGAAATTGAAAGCAATGCCTTTGATATGATGTAGCATTTCTGATGCTGTGATTGTTTTATGGGTTTGAATTTGTGTGAACTGGAGAGAGAAATGGCTGAATCAAAAACTATTAAAGCCTCGAATAATCATGTTGAGACTGGGCCTGCTGAAGCTGGCCTTGTTGAGAATCGACGTGGATTTTTGAAAATGGCTGGTCTTGGTGCGGTAACTGGTGCAGGCGCTTTGGCTGTAACTGGCGATAAGGCAGAGGCTGCTGTTGTGCTGAACGATACCGCTAAGGGTTATCAAGAAACCGCCCATGTGAAACAATTTTATGATTTGGCGAAATTTTAATTTGCCCATAAAGCCTGCTCATAAGGCGCGAATATAATTGCCCTTGACGGGCTGATTTGGAGAGAATGTCATGCTTAGGAAAAAATCAGGAAATAAAGGTGCTACACGCAACCTTGCTTCCCAAAGTAGCGCAACATCTGGTTCTACCATTGATCGTCGCTCATTTTTGAAAAATTCTGGTCTTGCTGTTGGTGGTTTATCTGCCGCTGGCGCATTGACTGGTGCTAGTGTTGCCCCTGCAGAAGCTGCTGCGGGAACACAAATGCAGAAGATCAAATCTGTATGTACCCATTGTTCTGTTGGTTGTACGGTTGTTGCAGAAGTTGATAATGGTACTTGGGTTGGTCAAGAGCCAGCTTGGGATAGCCCATTTAATCTAGGTGCACATTGTGCAAAAGGTGCGGCTGTTCGTGAACATGCTCATGGTGAGCGCCGTTTAAAGTATCCAATGAAATTGGTTGGTGGCAAGTGGGAGCGTCTGTCTTGGGATGATGCTGTTAACGAAATCGGCGATGAAATGCTGAAAATTCGCGAAGAATCAGGCCCAGATTCAGTTTACTGGCTGGGTTCAGCTAAGCATAATAATGAGCAGGCTTATTTGTTCCGTAAATTTGCTGCTTATTGGGGTACAAATAACGTAGACCATCAGGCGCGCATTTGTCACTCAACAACAGTTGCTGGCGTTGCTAATACATGGGGCTATGGCGCCATGACCAACTCTTACAATGATATTCATAATTCAAAAGCAATCATCGTTATTGGTGGTAATCCTGCTGAAGCTCATCCAGTGTCTCTCCAGCATTTGATGAAAGCGAAAGAGCAGAACAGCGCGCCGTTGATTGTATGTGATCCTCGTTTTACAAGAACTGCTGCACATGCTGATGAATATGTACGTTTCCGTCCAGGCACTGATGTTGCCTTGGTTTGGGGCATCTTATGGCATATTTTTGATAACCAATGGGAAGATAAGGAGTTTATCTCTCAACGTGTTTGGGGCATGGATCAAATCCGTGAGGAAGTTGCAAAATGGACACCGGAAGAGGTGGAAAAAGTTGCAGGTGTTCCAGGTTCTCAAATGAAACGTGTTGCACGTTTACTTGCTAAGAATCGCCCGGGCACCATGATTTGGTGTATGGGTGGTACGCAGCATACCAACGGTAATAATAACACACGTGCATATTGTATCTTACAATTGGCTCTGGGTAATATGGGTACTGCTGGTGGCGGTTGTAATATTTTCCGTGGCCATGACAACGTGCAAGGTGCAACTGATCTTGGTGTTTTATCGCACACTTTGCCTGGCTATTATGGCTTGAAAGCAGGTTCATGGGCGCATTGGGCGCGTGTTTGGAATACAGATATTGAATATCTAAAAGGTCGTTTTGCTAAAGTAAAAGATGCTGATGGCAAAGAGAAAAATCTAATGAATGTCACTGGTATTCCGGTTTCGCGTTGGATTGATGGTGTTTTGGAAGATGTGGACAAAATGGATAACCCTGCCAAAGTTCGCGGTATGGTATTCTGGGGTCACGCGCCAAATTCACAAACTCGTATGACTGAGATGAAAACTGCTATGGAGCAATTGGATATTTTGGTTGTGGTTGATCCATATCCAACGGTTTCAGCTGTGTTGCATGATCGCAAAGATGGAGTTTATTTACTTCCTGCATGTACTCAATTTGAAACTTATGGTTCAGTAACTGCTTCTAACCGCTCAATTCAATGGCGTGAGAAAGTTGTTGATCCACTGTTTGAATCTCTACCTGATCATACCATTATGGCAAAACTGGCTAAAAAGCTTGGTTTTGCAGATGAATTCTTGAAAAACTTTAAAATGAATGGTGATGAGCCATTGGTTGAGGATATCACCCGTGAATTTAACGGTGGTATGTGGACCATTGGTTATACCGGTCAATCGCCTGAGCGTATTCGTGCTCATATGGAGCATCAACACACCTTTGATAAAACTACGCTTCAAGCCGTTGGCGGTCCATTGGATGGTGAGTTTTATGGTATGCCTTGGCCATGTTGGGGTACTGCTGAGATGAAACATCCAGGTACACCAATTCTATATGATACTTCACGCCCAGTGGCTGAAGGTGGCCTAACTTTCCGCGCTCGTTTTGGTGTTGAGCGTGATGGTGATAATCTATTGGCAGAAGGTTCTTGGTCTGAAGCCTCTGAGATTGAAGATGGGTACCCAGAATTTACCATGGCGATGCTTACAAAGCTTGGCTGGGATGGTGATTTAACGGCTGATGAAAAAGCAGCAATTGATAAAGTTGCTGGTGAGAAAACCAATTGGAAAACCGATCTTTCCGGTGGTATTCAAAGGGTTGCGATTGAGCATGGTTGTGCGCCATTTGGTAACGCTAAGGCACGCGCAGTTGTTTGGACATTTCCTGATCCAATTCCACTTCACCGTGAACCGCTTTATACACCACGTCGTGATCTATTGGATAAATATGCAACTTATGAAGACCGTAAGTTCTATCGTTTGCCAACGGCTTATGCATCTATTCAACAAAAGGATTTCTCAAAAGATTTCCCAATTGTTCTGACTTCTGGTCGCTTGGTTGAATATGAAGGCGGTGGTGATGAAACCCGTTCAAACCCATGGTTGGCTGAACTTCAGCAAGATATGTTTGTTGAGATTAATACAGTAGATGCCAATAATATTGGTGTTCGAGATGGCGAAATGGTGTGGGTGCATGGTCCTGAAGGCGGCAAGGTCAAGGTTATGGCTATGTTGACTGAGCGGGTTGGTAAAGGCGTTGCCTTTATGCCATTCCACTTTGGTGGTCATTATCAGGGTGAAGATTTACGTTCTAAATATCCAGAAGGTGCTGATCCTTATGTGCTTGGTGAATCAACCAACACGGCTCAGACCTATGGTTATGATAGCGTAACCCAAATGCAAGAAACAAAAGCGACTCTATGTCGTATCGAACGTGCTTAAAGGAGAATACAATGGCTAGAATGAAATTCCTTTGTGATGCTGAGCGTTGTATCGAATGTAATGCCTGCGTAACTGCATGTAAAAACGAACATGAAGTGCCGTGGGGTATCAACCGTCGCCGCGTGGTGACCATCAATGATGGCAAGCCGGGTGAGCGCTCTATTTCAGTTGCATGTATGCATTGCTCAGATGCACCTTGTAAGGCAGTTTGCCCTGTGGATTGCTTTTATGAAACTGATGATGGTGTGGTGCTGCACTCTAAAGACCTTTGCATTGGTTGTGGTTATTGCTTCTATGCATGTCCATTTGGTGCGCCACAATATCCGCAAGCGGGTAACTTTGGTACACGCGGTAAAATGGATAAATGTACATTCTGTGCGGGTGGACCTGAGGAAAATACATCTGACGATGAGTTCCATAAATATGGTCGTAACCGCCTAGCAGAAGGCAAGTTGCCGCTTTGCGCAGAAATGTGTTCTACAAAAGCACTACTTGCTGGTGATGGCGATGTTGTTTCCAAAATCTACCGCGAGCGTGTTGTATCTCGTGGCTTTGGTTCTGGTGCATGGGGCTGGGGCACAGCCTATGGTCAACAAAACGCTGGCTAACACATCCGTGTTAGTGGGTAAAAAATATTAGCGGCTTTGGCTGATTAATGGCCAAAGCTGATCTTGAAAATTTGCTATACTTGCGGGACGAAGTGATGAAATCAAAAGCTATTGCACTTGCGAAAACTGAAACCAACAAAAAACCATTAAAATTATTGATGGGCTTTTTGTTCATTTTGATGGCTGCTTTTTTTGTAATGCAAGCATCCTCTGCCTTTGCTGAAGATAAAGCAGAAATTTCATCCACCGATAGCGTTAAAGCTGGCAATGTGCCGGGCAATAGTTCCGGCAATTCATCGGATAGTGATTTTTGGCGTGCTTTAAAAGATGGTGTTGAAGGTAAGGTTTCTATTCCTGATAAACAATCAGGACGTCTTATCCAAACTCAAGGTACAGCATGGTGGCAACAGCGAAATGGCCCAGTGGCTATGTTCGTTGGGTGGGCAATTTTGGGCGTGACATTTGCACTTGCTTTATTTTTTGCTATTCGTGGGCGTATTCGTATTTCAAATGGACGCTCTAACAAGCGGATTAAGCGTTTTTCTATAATTGAGCGTACAGGCCATTGGCTTTTAGCTTGCTCATTTATTTTGCTAGCACTTACTGGATTAAATCTTTTATTTGGTCGTTCTATAATTCTGCCAGTGATTGGCAAAGAGGCATTTGCCTTTATCGCCTTAATGGGCAAATATATTCATAATTATGTAGCCTTTGCTTTCATTGCAGGACTTGTGATGATCACAGTTATGTGGATTAAACATAATTTCCCTAATAAGCACGACATCGTATGGCTCTTAAAAGGTGGGGGTTTATTTGGTGGTGGTCATCCACCGGCTAAGAAATTTAATGGTGGCCAAAAAATCTTGTTTTGGTTGGTTGTGATTTGTGGTGTTTCAATTTCTTTATCTGGTTGGTCGCTGCTTTATCCATTCACAACAAGCATGTTCAACTCAACCTTTGAGATTACCAATTCACTGTTTGGAACAGAATATGTATTGCCACTAACGCCGCTTCAAGAGCAGCAATATGCTAGCCTTTGGCATATCATTATGGCTGGTGTTATGATTGCTATTGTTATTGCGCATATTTACATTGGTTCAGTGGGTATGGAAGGCGCAATGGAAGCCATGACTGATGGCGAGGTTGATGAAAATTGGGCTAAGGATCATCACAGCATTTGGGTTGCAGAAATGGAAACTGATCATGCTAAATGGGTCGCTGATCAACGCAAGACGCAGCCTGCTGAATAGGCTAATATTATATATTGTATTAAGGGTGCTGATGATTTTCGCGCCCCTAATGCTTTTATGTTCAGCCTCTTATGGGCAAGATGAATTAAAACCATCCAAAAATATAACTGAAAAATTGCCAAAAAAATTAATAGGGCATGGTGGGCCGATCCGTGCCATTGAAATTTCTCAAAATGGCAAGCAAGCTCTTACGGGTTCTTTTGATTATGCCATTAATCTTTGGGGTTTAGAGGGTGCCGAGGGCAAAATTATCCATCGCTTAATTGGCCATAATGCGGCCGTTAATGATGTTGCATTTATCAGCGATGACAGGGCTGTTTCAGTTGGAGATGACGGCGCTTTCATCGTTTGGAATTTAAAAACCGCAAAGCCCATTAAAACATTTGTAAAACTAAATGATAAAATACTCGATGTGGCAGTTTCTGCCAATCAGGCATATGCGGCAACTGCACGCTGGGACGGTGCGGTACATCTTTATGATTTAAACACATTGGAACTGGTGCAAGAGTTTAAAGGCCATCGTGGTAATGTGAATGCGGTGGTATTCTCACCCAATGGCAGCAGTCTTTATTCAGCATCATATGATGGCACTATCCGTCAGTGGTCGTTAAATGAAAAAGCTGACCCACGCTTGATGGTTAAACATGGTTGGGGCATTAATGTCATAACAGCTCTAGGTGATGACATTATTTATGGTGCCTTAGATGGATCAGTGGTTCGTTTAAAAACCAATGCAGATGAAAAACTTAAAGAAATCATAAAACTCAAGCGTCCTATCTTGTCTCTTGTTATTAGTCCTGACCAATCGCTTTATGCGGTGGGTTCTGGGGATGGTTACATCCGTATATTTGATGCTGTACAAGATAAATTGCTTGAGGAATACCAAGCCAGTTTTGGGCCCGTATGGGCAATGGATTTTTTGCCAGATAGCCATAGGCTATATCACGCTGGGCTTGATGATTTTGCTATCCTTTGGCAGCTAAATCCGCGTGCGCCTTATGAGCCTGTAAAAAGTGAGTTGCCCAGACGCTTTCAAGTGAGCGAGGGTGCGGGCATTGGGGAAATACAGTTTAAGCGCAAATGCAGTGTCTGCCATACATTGAAAAAAGGTGATGGTAATCGCGCAGGCCCCAGCCTTTATAATATCTTTGGCCGCCGTGCAGGTTCTCTGCCTAATTATCCCTATTCAGATGCACTTTTAAACTCTGACATCATATGGAATGAGCAAAGTATATCACGATTATTCGATGAAGGGCCAGATGTGGTGACACCAGGCACAAAAATGCCTATACAAAGATTAAAATCAGTTGAAAAACGTGATGAATTAATCAATTATCTAAAACAAGCAACTGCTCCTGCACATTAGGTGCAGGGCAGGCAAAAGAAGAATATGGAGTGAATTCATGAAATCTGTACTCATAGGTTTAGCTTTAGCAGCTGTTCTAGCTGTTGTGGCTGCGGTAGTTTTTAATGTTCAAGATTATTCGGCTGAAAGCAGCTTTACATCGGAAAGTGGTTCCGTCCGCTTAGGTGATTAATTTATGGAAGATGCTGTAAAGCTTCCGCCCTTATTTTCTCCAGTCTTAATCTCAGGGCAAAGCCCTTGGGATGCAGCTTTGACGGTTATTTCCGCTGGTCAGGCAGAGGCTGGCCAAGTATTTTATATTGAGCAGAAAAATAGGTTAGAATTAGCCTTGATTTTAGAACCAGATGTTGTGCGTGAAAAAGCCCAACAAATGCTTCATGTGATGATGGTTGCCATTGGCGATGCCTTGGGGGCTATTATCCCACCAGAAATTGCTATTCAGTACCGATGGCCTAATGGCTTGCTTGCCAATGGTGCGCGTTTTGGTTCGGTTAATTTGCAATTCTTTGGTGATGATGAAGAGGCTGATTATCTTGTTCTGGGGGTGAAATTTACACTTCGTGATGATATTGAGGATATTGATCCCGGTCTTTATGAAGGCACAACGCTCTGGGACGAGGGTTGTGGGGAGTTAGAACTTAACCGATTAATCGAGTCTATTTGCAGGCATTTTCAGCTGCAATTAAACACATGGCAAGAAGAGGCTTTTGCCCCTATTCATCAAACATGGGTAGGGCGTTATGACGATAATAAAGCCCTGTTGTTAGAAGATGATGTGGAGGCCAATTTCATTGGTCTTGATGAAATGGGCAATGGCTTATTAAAAATAAACGGCAATTCGATTTTGAAAAATCTGAGAGATTTAGAGTTAGGGCAGAAATGTGATGATTGAACAAGTGATATGGAAATCAGCCGGCTTTCATCTACTTGAGCGTAATGAAGAAGGATGGTTAAGCGTCACAGATGATTTTTTGCGGGCTTATTATACACGCCCAGAAATTCATCCTATCGAAGAATCGTGTGAGGCTGAATATGCATTGTTTGAACATCTCATGGCAACTCCCATGGGGGATGTAGATGAGGCTATGATTAATGCAATTATTGATCAAGATGCGCAAGAGAACTATCGTTTAATCTTGCGTTTTCGCGATCATCTTCTAAAGCATAAAACTTTAGAAGCAGCCTATATGGGGTATTTTAAGGCAACTTCAGAAGATAAACCCTTCATGATTCCGCCAATGTTTTTGGATCAAATGGTACATTTGATTTTACAAAACATATTATTTGGATGTGATGATCCTTATTTATACCGAGCGGGTGAATTATTCTTCCGTGACCAATTGGCTACTTTGGCTGAAGATCAATTAATGTTAGCTGATCAAGAAATTGTTGAGATGAACAGCGAGAATGGCGGATTTGGTGGGCTTGGGCAGTTGCTTAGTGAGGCGGGAACGCCCATGCGCGAGGTCTCTCTTGATGTGATGACAGAGGATAATAAATCAGACTATTGGCAACGTGCTGATCGTTTTGATATGGCCGTGGATTTTCGTTTTACCCAACCTTTGGTTGATGCCTTTGCTCGCGTATTAGAGCGCTGGGTTATGCATTTCTTGAAAATTGAAACCCGCATTCAACCGCGCCAATCGATTAAAGATGAGCGATGGTCGTGGCATATTGGTTTAGACAGCTCATCCAGCGATATATTAAATCGACTTTATAATGGTGAAGATTTAGCTGATGATGTTTTGGTCAAAATTCTTGCGCTATTTCGCCTTGAATTTATTAATCCTCAAGATGCCATCCCAAGCCTTCAGGGCAAGCCAGTTTATTTTGGTCTTGCCATGGGTGAAAAGAATGTTGTTAAGCTTAAACCGCAGAACTTGCTGATTAACTTACCCATTCGAAAAGTTTGAAATTTAACAATTATATGATAGACTATTGAAAAATACTTAAGGAGTAGGATCATGGCCACAACAGCAGATAACCGTTTTATTCATTCTAAACCTGCACGATTAATTGCACTTCTTGTTGCGGCGTTGATAGCACTTTTGTTTTTCTCGCTTTGGGGTAAAACTGTGGAGCAATTAATTGCCGGCCAACCTGCACAAGAAGTAATTATTGCAGGTCAAGATTTGAAAAAAGACAATCCTGCATTGACAGAATGCTTAGCGACACGCGTTGGCCATGTGGATACATTAAAATCTGAAGGTACCATTAATGATAAACAATATGCTTCCTTTAAAGAGCGCGCTGAAGCACTTTGTAATTCGCAAAACCCAAGTTAGGTTTTAGTATTTTTGCCGATGCAATTTTTAAAAGCTATTAAATACATTGGCATTGATGCGCTCTCGCATTTTAATAATGATGATGGCTGGGTAATGGCCAGCCATGTGGCCATGTCCACGCTTTTTGCTATCTTTCCATTTATGATTTTTCTAACCGCTCTTGCCAGTTTTTTAGGGGCGGGTGCCTATGCCCCAACCACAGTTGATTTTATTTTTGAAATTTTGCCGCAAAATGTGGCGAAGCCTATTTCCGATGAGGTGCATACGGTTCTATCTACACCGCGTGGCGATTTATTAACCCTATCGGCACTTGCCGCCATGTTTTTCTCTTCCAATGGGGTAGAGGCCATGCGAGTTGCTCTTAATCGGGCATATCAAGTGAAAGAGCAGCGAAATTTTTTCTTTCGAAGAGTGCAAAGCTTAGGTTTTGTCATTATTTCCGCCATCATTATGTTACTGATAAGTGTGTTTTTGGTGGCCTTGCCTTTGCTATGGGATTGGATACAGAATAACTTGCCCATCTTAGCTGAATTATTAGTACAGCTATATTTTTGGCAAAGCCTTATCCTAATTCTAATGTTGGTATTAGGGCTTTTTGCAGCGCATCTATGGCTGCCCCAAGGCAAGCGACGCTATATTGATTGTCTGCCGGGTATTATTTTAACCCTCATAGCTTGGACAATTGGCGCTTGGGGGCTTGGGCTTTATTTGGCACAATTCGCCAATTATGTAAGCACCTATGCAGGGTTAGCTTCAGGTGTCATTGCCTTGTTATTTTTATATATGGTTGCTTTGGTTTTAATCCTAGGAGCAGAGCTAAACGCTGCAATTATTAAATACAGGGCGTGAGTAATTAATTTTTCTTAAGGGCATTTCTGATAGCCGTTGAAGAAAGCGACGAGCGAGGCCCATGGATAAATGT
>CAKMZG010000008.1:0-5010 GCA_929200335.1 uncultured Alphaproteobacteria bacterium
AATCTGGATACAGAAAAAAATCGCTTAAATTGGATACAGCGTAGGCTTGACAAGGCTCTAAAGTCTGAGCCTATGGATAGACTATCAGAAGAACTAAAATTTCTAAAACGCTGGGCAAAAAATCCTATGGGACATACTTCCGTTGGATCAATAAAGCCCTCAAGCCAAGCTTTGGCTGAACTCATGGCAAGCCATATAGACCCAAATGCAGATTTACCTGTGGTTGAACTTGGTCCCGGCACTGGAGTATTCACAAAAGCTATATTGAAGCGCGGCCTCCCTCCAGAAAAACTATATCTTGTTGAATATGACGATGATTTTTATCAAAATCTTAAGCAAAATTTTCCCAAAGTAAACATCATGCAGGGCGATGCCTATGATTTTAAAGCTAATTTGGAAAGATTTGGCATTAATCAATGCTCTGCCGTGTTATCTGGCTTGCCAATATTAATGCAACCTATAGAAACACGTAATAAAATGGGCTTTGAAATCATAGATGCCCTATCCGGTGACAGCCCCTTTGTACAATTTTCATATGGCCCCAAAGCACCTTGGCCTATCAAGGATGAAACAATAAAAGTAGAAAAAAGCAAATGGGTGACTTTAAATTTGCCGCCAGCAAGGGTATGGACATATAGAAAAATATCCTAGAGCATCATGCACCTGAATGAATTCAGTTTGATGCTCTAGATTCTTTAATTTGCGCGAATAGTTCTCATTTATGTGAAACCCATAAACGCTACACGCGCTAGCACCAAAAAGTAATTTACATGTCAAAAACAAAAATACTGCTATTTGCTGGCTCCACGCGCATTGGCTCGGTCAATCACAAGTTGGCCTTGAGCATAGCAAAGTCGTTAGAGTTTGTAGGCTCACAACACAAAGAAGGCACAGAGATAACAACCATCAGCCTAAACGATTATGAGCTGCCTCTATATTGTCAAGAATTAGAGTGCGATGGGCTGCCAGAAAAACTGATTGATTTTGCGCGCCTTGTGAATGAGCACGATGGGCTTGTTATCACCAGCCCTGAATATAACGCATCACTCTCCCCACTTTTAAAAAATGCCCTTGACTGGCTTAGCCGTGTGGAAAACATAGATGGACAGGCCGTAACTCCCATAAAAGGCAAACCCGTTGCAATTGCCGCTTGCTCACCTGGCAGCAATGGCGGCATTCGCGGATTATCGCATTTGCGGGATGTTTTGGTTAATCTCGGCGCACTTATTTTAACGGAACAATTAGCCGTTGGAAATTCGCTTACAGCATTTGATGATGATTTAACCCTAACCAATGAACGAGCAAAAGAACTTTGTGGTGAACTATGTACCTCATTAATCCGCCACGCAGAATATTATAAAGCTTAAGAAAGGCACAGAAAATGGCACAGAAAAATATTAAAGATAAATTGATTGTTGCCCTTGATGTGCCAACAATTAAGGATGCTAAATCTCTCATCAGCACTTTAGATGACAGCATATCATATTATAAAATTGGCCATCGCTTAGCCTTTTCGGGCGGGCTTGACCTAGCACAAGAACTTATCAAAGACGGCAAGAAAGTCTTTTTGGACTTAAAGCTTCTCGATATTGATAATACCATCGAAAATGGTGTCACCAGTGTTGCAGAATTAGGTGTCCATATGCTGACACTCCATGCTTATCCAAAGGCCATGCGCGCAGCAGTAAAAGCGGCACAAGGTTCTAATTTATGTTTACTTGGTGTTACCGTGCTTACCTCTATGGATCACGATGATTTAATTGAGGCAGGCTATCGGGATGACCCTCAAACCTTGGTAAAAAAACGCGCCCAACAGGCAAAAGATGCTGGCATGGGTGGCATTGTGGCCTCCGCTCAGGAAGCCAATGAAATTAGAAAAATTGTCGGCGAAGAAATGGCTATAGTCACCCCAGGTATTCGCCCTACAGGAAGCGATAAAGGCGATCAAAAGCGGGTGATGACACCACGCGATGCGCTTGAAGCTGGTGCTTCTCATCTTGTAGTTGGACGTCCTATCATTGCAGCGCAAGACCCCAAAGCTGCCGCCCAATCAATTTTAAATGAAATGGATTTTTAAGGAGGATTAAATGGCTAAAGGAATATGGATTGCACGGGTTGATGTAGCGGATGCAGAAAAATATCCAGAATATGTCAAAACAGCCGCACCTGCATTTAAGCGTTATAAGGCTAAATTTTTGGCGCGTGGTGGCGAAGTTCATCTCATTGAAGGCAGCGCCCGCACTCGCAATGTCGTGATTGAATTTGCCACGCTTCAAGATGCGTTGGATTGTTATAATTCACCTGAATACCAAGCAGCCTTGAAAATTCGACAAAGTGTTTCTGAGGGTGAGTTGATTATCATGGAAGGTACTGAATAGGCTATTGTAGCACCATCCAAAATGCCACCAAGCCCAGCATCACACCAAAACCTATGTTTAAGCGCCTTGCATATTTTTCATGGCGAAAATAATGCGCCAGCCAATCACCCATCAATGTCCAAGAAATGAATGCGATGGCATTATTAAGTGTAAAGATACTAGTTATCATGATAACAAACAAAAAAATGTTAGGTTGATCAGGTTGGACAAATTGTGAAAACATAGTGGTTATGATCACATACCCTTTGGGATTACATAATAATAAAACCGCACCATTGAAAAAACTTGGAGGCTTAACTTCCTCTATTTCAAGGATACCAGCACGAATAAATTTCCAAGCAATCCAAAAAATATAAACAACGCCAATATATTTCACAGTTAAAAATAAGGTTTTGAACTCATTAATGAAGCTTAAAAACCCAAAACCTATGATAAAAGTTATAAGCCATGTTGCTATGTGATAACCGATATTTGCAGGAATTGTGGCTATAAACCCAAATCGCGCACCATTAGCTGCAAAAAACATATTGCCAGGCCCTGGGCTATAAGCGAGTGGAAACAAAAATATAATAAGTGCAATAACAGTCTCTAACAAAATAACCTCCCATTCAATTTGAATGTGAGGTTAAATTTTAAATTGAATTTAGACGACCCGTTTCTTGCTTAAAAACTATTTCATATCCACAACAACGCGACCACGAATTTTGCCGTCAATAATATCATGTGCTGCACCGATAATATCATCAAAACCGATGGTTGTTGAAATGGCATCTAATTTTGACATGTCCAAATCTTGAGCCAAACGCGCCCAAGCTTCTTCGCGGCGTGTCTTTGGTGCCATAACACTATCAACACCCAAAAGCGCTACACCACGCAAAATAAACGGCATAACAGTTGCTGGCAAATCAAAGCCTTGCGCTAGACCACAAGCTGCAACACCGCCTCCGTATTTAATCTGTGCTAAAACATTAGCAAGCGTATGAGAGCCAATTGCATCAATAGCACCAGCCCAACGCTCTTTACCCAATGGACGGCCTTTTTCAGATAGTTCATTACGATCAATAATCTCATTGGCACCAAGAGATTTCAAAAATTCAGCTTCATCAGGACGCCCTGTAGAAGCTGCAATATCATAACCCAATTTGCTTAAAAGAGCGATGGCAACAGAACCCACACCACCATTAGCACCTGTTACCAAGATTTGTCCTTTATCAGGGGTAATACCGTAACGTTCAAGCGCCATAACACAGAGCATTGCCGTATAACCAGCTGTGCCAATAGACATTGCCTGTTGTGGAGAAAAAGCCTTAGGGCGTTTAATTAACCAATCGCCAGATACACGCGCCTTTTGTGAATAGGCACCAAAATGCACCTCACCAACACCCCAACCGTTTAAGATAACATTATCGCCTTCAACAAAATCTTTGTGAGATGAAGAAAGTACACAGCCTGCAAAATCAACGCCAGGCACCATAGGCCAACAACGAATAACTGGAGATTTCCCTGTAATAGCAATACCATCTTTATAATTAACAGTCGTAGCCTGCACCTCAACAGTAACGTCGCCCTCCATTAGATCGTCTTCTTTTAAAAGAACAACATCAACCGATTGCTTTTTCTCTTCATCTTGCGAAATCATTATTGCTTTAAACATATTTGACAATTTTTCCTCCAGTTAATGTTTTGATTTTCTATATTCGTTCAATTCATGCAGCAGAATAGCAATAGCCCCACAAGTGATAAAACTATCTGCCAAATTAAAAATAGCAAATGACCATGTTTGAGTGTGAAATTGGATAAAATCTATCACATATCCAAAAAGCGCACGGTCGATCAGATTACCAATTGCACCCGATAATATAAGCGCAAAACCTAGATGCAACAGATAATCCGTTTTTCTCGCCTGCCTCCAAAGATAAATGATAAATAGGCAAATGATAAAGGAAATAAACACCAATACCAACGGCCCTAAATTAGAAAATAAGCTGAACGAAACACCAAAATTTCGGGTTGGATAAATCGCCCAAAATGGCATAATTTCATGGGATTGATGAGGGGCAAAGTTGCCCTCAATCCAATGTTTACTCCATTGATCAAGCCCTACAAATATGGCTATGAAAATAACCCAGCCTATTTTTTTTTTCATCAATATTATTCCAAATTTAAACTTAAAACATGTTGGCGCATGGACTGCACCATAATCGCTGTAGCAACTGCTAAATTTAAGCTATCAGCTTGCCCAGACATTGCAATACGCACCAAATGATCACAAGTAAAACTTAGCTCCGCTGGCAACCCCTGTTGCTCATTGCCCATTAACAAACAAAGTGGCTCACCTTTATAATCAAGGGTACGATGATCAACAGAACCCTCAAGATGCGTACCAATAAGCTTACCTTTAAATTGATCACGCCAATTTAAAAAATCGCCCATGCTCATCTTCACAATTGGCACATGAAAAATAGAGCCCATGGTGGCACGAACGGCTTCCAAGGCAAAGGGATCAGTGCATTCGCCCACCAAAATCACACCTGATGCCCCAAAAGCATCACAGGTACGAATGATTGTGCCAAGATTACCAGGGTCACGCACCCGATCAAGGGCTACCCACACATCGTCGTTTTCCGGTTTG
>CAKMZG010000008.1:5020-27943 GCA_929200335.1 uncultured Alphaproteobacteria bacterium
ACAACCAACATATCATTTTTAATCTGAACTTTTTTCAAATCCATAAATTGCTGATCAAATACGCCAATGACCATCTGCGGGTTATCACGTTTAGCAAGGGTTTTGAGAACTTTCTCATTAACCTCTAAAACCAACCCGCCTGTTGCAACCACTTTTGCAGCAATTGTATCCAATTTTTGCTTTAATTCTGGCGAATAATCGGTGCTATAGCAATAAACCAAAGTACGCAAATGCCAACCCGCTTCCACAGCATCGGCAACCAATTTAAAGCCTTCAGTGATAAATTGCCCCGCTGCATCTCGGTTTTTCTTTTGGGTTAAGCCACGTATTTCCTTAATCACAGGATTAGATACGGCGGTAATTTGCTTTACCAACCCTCTGCGTGGGATTGCCTTATTATCATCTGATGCCATTGGCTTATTCACCCTTTTGCAATGTTAGAGTCTCGTCACTTAACCACCTAGAAAACATTGAGGTAGAAAGCTGACGCGGCGCATTTTCTTCCCGCAAGATTAATTCTCCCGATTGCAACTCACCCTCAAGGCCAGCAAAACACTCTTGCATTAATTCATGCATTGCAAAAAAGGAAGTGCGAATAGCATAGGCCGTAAGCGTTACAAAAAGTGGTCTATCGGATATTAGTTCACGCACCATATCCAATTGTTCACACAAATGATCAAACAACTGCCAGACCTCACCATTGGGACCACGACCAAATGCTGGCGGATCAAGAATGATAGCATCATATTTTTTACCGCGCCTGATTTCTCTGGCACAAAATTTCATAGCATCATCACAAATCCAACGAATCGGCGCATCATCAAGACCTGCTAGCTCCTGGTTCTCTCTAGCCCAACCGATGGCCTTTTTTGAGGCATCCACATGGGTAACATGAGCGCCTGCCCGTGCAGCAACAAGAGAAGCAACGCCTGTATAGCCAAATAGGTTTAACATCCGTGGCGGCTCTGCATTGGGATCGCGCGCGCATTTAGCTCCAATAGTATCCTGCATAAAATGCCAATGGCTGGCCTGCTCAGGAAAAACTCCCGTATGGCGAAAAGAGGTAAAGCGCCCAAAAAAATCTAAACCATCAAATTTCATCGGCCATGTTGGTGGCAATTGTTCTTTCGGAAAGTGCCAGCGCCCTAAGCCTTCTTCTTCCACATCACCTGTGAAAACAGCGTCCACATCTTCCCATTGTTTTTTGCTTAAACATGGCTGCCAAAGGGCTTGGGCTTCTGGGCGAACAATCCGATATTGGCCATATTGTTCCAACTTCAAACCATTGCCACTGTCTAGAAGCGCATAATCAGAGCTGGCATTGGTTTCTAAAATAATAGGCAAGCGTTCACGCAAACGCGCACCTTTGGGTGCAGGACGTTGATAACGTGGCTGATTTTGTGCCGCATTTGCAGAAGGCCAATCTTTGATCTGAGATTTTTCGATTGATGTTTTTTGCGGAGCTTTTTTAGGCGCAGATTTATGGTTAGCCGTTTTGTGTGAATTGGGCTTTGACAATTTTTCGTTGCGCTTTGGCGGTGCTTTACCTGCGCCAAATTTACGACCAGCAGGCGCACTATTTTTATTAGGAGATTTTGCTCGTCTATTGCGTACCATGAAAACAGCCTAAAACCTTTTTTAATATTAAATATGATTGGTACCCTTGGTAGCGTGAATGGAAAATTTTCGCAAAGCAATTGTACCAAAGACCCCTAGATTTTTTATTTTACTCTCCCTAAAGTCACCCCAAATCAAAGACTATATATGAAAATGGGAGTTGAACATGGACTTAAATGGCGAATATTTGATCGAAGCTGACCGTCAAACTGTTTGGGAAGCACTAAATAACCCTGAAATATTGGCAGAATGCGTACCAGGCTGCGAAAAATTAGAAATGACATCAGAAACAGAAATGTCCGCAACTGTTGCCATCAGAATTGGCCCCGTTAAAGCTCGTTTTTCTGGTGATGTAACATTAGAAAACATCAATGCACCAGAAAGCTACACCATTGTAGGTGAAGGCAAAGGCGGCATTGCGGGTTTTGCTAAAGGCGGTGCAGATGTGAAATTAACAGAGCAAGAAGGCGGCACACTTTTATCCTATACAGTTGACGCACAAGTAGGCGGAAAACTGGCTCAATTGGGCTCACGCTTAATTGATTCAACTGCAAAAAAATTAGCTGATAAATTTTTCAAAGATTTTTCGGAAAAAGTTGGCTCTGCATAAATTAAACCAATTAATTAGCTATAATAAAAATACCCGTGGTGAAGGCTGCGGGTATTTTTTATATTTTTAGAATAGATCGTTCCATACTTACCTTACGGATTCTTAATGTTTCACTCTTGAAAAGAACAACATGTCGCACCATATGTAAATTAAGCGAGGCGATATGAGCATCGCGATACACAAACATATGAGGTATTTATAATGACTAATGCAGCCCTTTTAAGACCAGCTTGGACACCACTTACCATCGCAGTGATGGTTATCGGTTTCATCATTGCTTGGCCGTTGGGACTTGCGATGCTTGCCTATATTCTTTGGGGTGACCGCTTTTCAAGCGTCAAGGATACAGTACAGAATATGGGCGAGAGCTTTGGCGCTAAATGCGAAAACAAAGCCACTAAATGGAACCAATCAAGCCGAAGACGCCCAACAGGCAATGTGGCATTTGACGATTGGCGCGAAGCAGAATTGCAACGCTTAGAAGAAGAGCGTCAAAAACTTGATGATATGATGCAAGAATTTGATGATTATTCTCGCGAATTACGCCGCGCTAAAGATCAAGAGGAATTTGATGATTTTTTAAATTCTCGTCACAAATCTGACAAAAAAGACGTGCAGAGTGTAACTGAGACAAAAAAAACACCAGCTAAAACAGCAAAAAAGGCACCAAAACGCCCATCTGTTTAAGCGGCATAATCAAATGGCTTTAAGCCTGAAATATAAATTCGACAAAGCATAGTCTTCCCAAAATCTCTAGCTTTGTCACTTGGGAGCAACCTTTCCTCAATCAGGTGATGCCCATAATACTGGGGCGCTTTTTTAGCGCCCCATTTTTTATGCAATTTGTAAAGAATCAGCTATAATACATTTGTAAACATGTGAGAACAGCCTAATGCAAATACCATTTTTAATTTCAAAAGGACTGGTGAAAGAAAAATCCCAAACACAATCCTATGAGCTTATCATAGATGATGTGGCCTATCCTGTAGAAATTACACGAAATAAACGTGCAACCCGCCTCACCCTTCGCCTTGTCACGGGCAAACAACAATTGCGGGTAACGGCACCACCACGCGTACCAAAATACGAAATTGTAGAATTTATTGAACGTAATAAAAATTGGGCAAGGACGCGCTTAGAGCGCACACCAACTACTTTAACTATAGAAGAAGGTGCACAAATTCCAATTCGTGGGATTAATTACCGCATAGAGATATCAGGCAAGCGTCGCGGTACAGCAGAACTCATCAGCCAAGATGGCGAGGACATTTTGCTTGTTCACGGCGATGAAGCCCATGTCGAGCGCAGGGTACGCGATTTTATGAAAAAACAAGCCCGTCTTGACTTAGAAAGCGCTGTATATCGCCACGCCTATGCTTTGGATGTAGAGCCTACCGCCATTCAAATCCGTGATACAAAAACCCGCTGGGGGTCATGCTCTTCCTCGGGCAAATTATCTTTTTCTTGGCGCATCATCATGGCACCACCACAAATCTTGGATTACTTAGCAGCCCATGAGGTTGCCCATCTTCGCGAAATGAACCATTCCTCAAGATTTTGGAATTTGGTTGAAGATATTTGTCCACATATGAAAGCCTCAAAGGCTTGGCTGCGCAAATATGGCGCGCAATTACATGCGGTTGAGCTATAGAACCCATAAAAAACACTCGACATTTGTTTAAAATTCTGGCACCTCAAATGCCATGGTGAAGGACAAAGAATTTCAGATTAAAATATGCGGTTTATCGACCCCTGAAAGCATAGATGCGGCCATTGCTGGCGGTGCCACTATGCTTGGCTTTATTTTCTTTGAAAAAAGCCCAAGACACCTCACCCTGGAACAAGCAAGTGAGCTTTCAAAACACATTAATGGACGGGTTAAATTAGTGGTTGTCACCGTCAATGCTGACGATGCCTATTTGGATGCAATTGTGAAAGCTGCAAAACCGGATGTCTTACAATTACACGGCAGCGAAAGCCTTGATCGCGTTCAAGCAGTTAAATCACGCTATAATCTGCCCATATTAAAAGCCTTTGCCATTAAGAGCGAGGCTGATTTTAACAATCTTGCAGACTATGCTCCCCACATTGAAGCCTATTTGTTTGATGCCAAAGCTCCTGAGGGTGCAGAACTGCCCGGTGGCAATGGCATTACTTTCGATTGGGAATTATTGAAAAAACTAGACATTAACTCCCCTTGGATATTGTCTGGTGGATTGCATGCTGACAATGTGGTGGCAGGCATTGAAATGTTGCAAGGGCTTGAAAATTTTGCTGGACTTGATATCTCATCTGGGGTTGAAAAAGCAGCAGGTATCAAAGACAATGACAAGATAGAAAAATTTTTGATGGCTGCCCATAAAGCGATCAACATAAGCGGCTAATGAAGGCTAAACGTAAAAGTGGAAAATAAACATGGACAATAAAACCAATTCTCTAAGATCAGGGCCTGATACCGAAGGCAATTTTGGTATTTTTGGTGGCCGTTTTGTGGCTGAAACTTTGATGCCTAATATTTTAGAGTTACAAGAAGCCTATGATGATGCTAAAAAAGATCCTGAGTTTCGCCGCGAATTGGACGAACTAAATGCTTATTATACAGGCCGCCCTAGCCCGCTTTATTTTGCTGAACGCTTAACCGAACACTTGGGCGGCGCAAAGATTTATTTCAAACGCGATGAATTGAACCACACAGGTTCCCATAAAATTAACAATTGCTTAGGACAAATTTTACTTGCCAAGCGCATGGGCAAAACCCGCATTATTGCTGAAACTGGTGCAGGCCAACATGGCGTTGCCTCTGCAACCGTATCTGCACGTTTTGGCTTTCCTTGCCATGTTTATATGGGCGCCATTGATGTTGAACGTCAAGCGCCAAACGTTTTCCGCATGAAGCTTTTGGGAGCAGAAGTAAACCCAGTATCATCAGGCGCTGGCACTTTAAAAGATGCTATGAATGAAGCACTTCGCGATTGGGTAACCAATGTTGAAGATACATATTATATCATTGGCACAGCCGCAGGCCCTCACCCCTATCCTGAACTTGTGCGTGATTTCCAATCAATCATTGGTACAGAATTACGCGGGCAAATGATGGAACGTGAAGGCCGCTTACCTGATAGTTTGGTAGCCTGTGTTGGTGGTGGCTCTAATGCCATTGGCTTATTCCACCCTTTCTTAGATGATGAAAACATCGAAATTATCGGCGTTGAAGCAGGTGGTAAAGGCTTAGATGGCGATAAACATTGTGCATCACTTACTGCTGGACGCCCAGGCGTATTACATGGCAACCGCACCTATCTACTGCAAGATCATGATGGGCAAATTGAAGAAGGTCATTCCATTTCAGCTGGCCTTGATTATCCAGGCATTGGCCCTGAGCATTCATGGCTGAAAGATATCGGGCGCGTGCAATATGTGCCCGCTATGGATGAAGAAGCACTTGAGGCTTTTCAATTACTCACCCGATTAGAGGGCATTATTCCAGCTTTAGAGCCTAGCCATGCTCTGGCTGAAGTGATTAAACGCGCACCAACATTGCCAAAAGACCACATCATGGTGATGAACCTATGTGGACGCGGTGATAAGGATGTATTTACTGTAGCTGAAGCGCTTGGAATTAAGCTCTAGAGTATTGAAATTTAAGGATAATAAAAATGGCAACACGTATTGATGCAAAATTCGAAGCTCTTAAATCTGAAAGTCGCCCAGCACTGGTTTGTTTTGTAACTGGAGGCGATCCTAATTTTGATACCAGCTTAGAAATTCTAAAAGGCATGCCTGAGGCTGGAGCAGATGTAATTGAAATTGGCATGCCGTTTTCTGATCCCATGGCTGATGGCCCTGCTATTCAAGCAGCTGGCTTACGCGCCTTAAAAAACGGACATACGACTGAGTCTACCTTCAAGCTGGTTAGAGAGTTTCGTAAATCTAATAACACAACCCCAATTGTCTTGATGGGCTATTATAACCCTATTTACAGCTATGGTTCTGAGAAATTCTTAGATGATGCTAAAGAGGCTGGTGTAGATGGCTTTATCATTGTGGATTTGCCACCAGAAATGGATGAAGAGCTTTGCATTCCTGCACTCAATAAAGACTTGAACTTCATTCGTTTAGCAACGCCGACTACGGATGCAGCGCGTCTGCCTAAAGTATTATCCAATACCTCTGGTTTTTTATATTACGTATCAATTAATGGTGTTACAGGTACAGCTGCCCCTGATCCAAAACAAGTTCAAGCATCAGTTGCACATATTAAAGCCAAAACTGACTTGCCCGTGTGCGTGGGCTTTGGGGTTAAAACGGCGGATCAAGCTGAGGCCATTGGCAATGCCGCCGATGGGGTTGTTGTCGGTTCTGCACTGATCAATACCATTGCAAGCACATTAGACGATCAAGATAAGCCAACAGATAAAACCGTACCAGCGCTTCTTTCATTGGTTAGAGACATCGCTGGTGGAGTTAGAAAAGCAAGCCTTGCAAATTAGGGGAAATATCCCTAAATAAAGAAAACTATTCCCTTGGGGCACAACCTTGGGATGCTTATCAATATTTTTTGGGCAAATAAAGCCATTAGCCCTAACAAATTAAGGTTTAGAAAGCGCATTCTATGAACTGGATTACCAATTACGTTCGCCCTAAATTTAATTCCCTGCTTAACCGCAAGGATATGCCAGAAAATTTATGGATTAAATGTCCTGAAACTGGCGAGATGGTTTTCCATAAAGATTTGGAAAAAAATCAATGGGTTGTTCCAGCCTCTGGTGCGCATTTGAAAATCCCATCAAAAGAACGTCTTAATTTCTTTTTTGATGATGCGCAATATGACGAAATCGACTTGCCAAGCGTTACTGCCGATCCTCTAAAATTTAAAGATCATCGCCGCTATACCGACCGCCTTAAAGAAAATCGTGCAAAAACCAATATGGATGATGCGGTGCGAGTTGGCGTTGGTAAAGTGAAAGGCTTAGATATTACTGCGATTGTACAAGATTTCACCTTCATGGGTGGCTCGCTGGGCATGGCCGCAGGTGAGGCCATCATCAAAGGCTTTGAAACTGCTATTGAACGCAAAACACCTGTTGTTTTATTTACCGCATCAGGTGGCGCACGTATGCAAGAGGGTATTTTATCCTTAATGCAATTACCGCGTACAACTGTTGCTGTTGAAATGTTAAAAGAAGCTGGCTTGCCCTATGTAGTTGTGATGACAAATCCGACCACTGGCGGTGTTACTGCCTCCTATGCCATGTTAGGCGATATCCACATTGCAGAACCTGGTGCTTTAATTGGCTTTGCCGGCCAACGCGTGATTGAACAAACCATTCGTGAGCAATTGCCCGAAGGTTTCCAACGCGCAGAATATCTATTAGAACATGGCATGATTGACATGGTGCTGCCACGCACTCAATTGGCCAATAAAATTGCACAGCTTCTTAGCATTTTAACTCACAAACCATTGGATCAATCTAAATTGGATGAGACTGATGCTCTAGAAGACAATGCTGAGACCACTGAAACCGCATCTGAGACCGCTCCTGAAGCAGCTCCAGCTGAGCAATCTGCTTAATCTAAATTGAGAGCGCTAAATGGCAAATTCTGTTGAGAGCCAAATTGAGGCGCTTTTAAAAATTCACCCCAAAGGCTTCGATCTCTCGCTTGATCGTATCTCTAGATTGTTAGAGCGCTTAGGAAATCCTCAAGATAAAATGCCACCCATTATTCATGTGGCTGGCACCAATGGCAAGGGTTCCACCCTTTCATTTTTACGTGCTATATTAGAAGCAGATGGCAAACGCGTTCATGTGCATACCTCACCTCATCTGGTGAATTTTCATGAACGCTATCGCTTAGGGCATATGGAAAATGGTAAATCTAGCGGTAAAATTGTTAGCGAAGACAAATTAGCCGATGCGCTAGCACGGGTGGCAAAAGCCAATAATGGCGAACACATCACCCTATTTGAAATTTTATCTGCTGTAACTTTTGTGCTTTTCAGCGAAAATCCCGCAGATGTAGCCCTAATTGAAGTTGGCTTAGGTGGGCGCTTTGATGCAACCAATGTAATCAAACGTCCCATGGCATCTGTGATTACTCCTATTGCACTGGATCATGAGGCTTATTTAGGCGATACCATTGCAAAGGTTGCCTTTGAAAAGGCTGGCATTATCAAAAAAGGCTGCCCCGTTATTGTTGCCCCCCAGCATGATGATGCCCGCGATGTGATTGAACAAAAATCAGATGAAATGCGGGCTTCTATAGAGTTTTGTGGGCAAGATTATTCCCATAATGTTGAAGCAGGCAGATTGATTTATCAAGATCAAGACGGGTTAATGGATTTACCTTCGCCCTCCTTATTGGGCTTACACCAATATGAAAATGCCACAACGGCCATTGCTACATTGCGCACATGTTGTCGTCTACGCTCAGACTTTAACATCACAGAGGCAGCTTATGAAGTTGGCATAACCCATGCCCAATGGCCAGCGAGGATGCAAAATCTTCCAAAGGGCAAATTAAGCAATTTGGCACCAAAAGATGCAGAGCTTTGGCTTGACGGTGGGCATAACCCCCATGCCGGCACGGCCATTGCTAATTTCATCAAAGGATTAGAGCAAAAGCCGCTCTACATGATCATTGGAATGTTAACCACTAAAGAACCTTCAGGCTATTTTGAAGCCTTCAAGGAGCTGGCGAGCAAAATTTATACGGTTCCTATTGAAGAATCAGAGGCTGGTTATGAGCCTGAATCACTTGCCCAGATTGCACAAAAAGCCGGCATCGATGCAGCACCTATGATGTCTGTTGATGCAGCACTCAATGCCATAAAAAATGATACTGATACCCCTATCCGCATTTTCATGGGTGGTTCGCTTTATCTGGCTGGTGAAATTTTAAAAGCAAATGATACGCCCCCACAATAAGGCCACCTAATATTCAGGTGTGCAAAGCAGATTTACCCTTGCTCTTACAGCCTTTTCTTTCATATTATAGGAAAGAAAATAATGGAGTAATTAGATGCTATTTGCCATATCAACCAAAGACAAAGCTAATCACCTACAAGTTCGCATGGACACCCGCCCCGCACATATCGAATTTTTAAAAGGACTTGGGAGCAAATTAAAGGCTGGAGGTCCATTTTTAGATGATGAGGGCAAACCAAATGGCTCTTTAATCGTCATAGAAACTGAAACCAAAGCAGAAGCGGAAGCCATTGCTGCTCAAGATCCATATGTGAGCGCTGGACTTTTTGAAAGTGTGGAAATTAGAGCATGGAATTGGCTTCTTAAAAATCCAGAATTGGAGGCATAAATGGCTTATTGGCTTTTTAAATCAGAACCTTTTAAATGGTCTTGGGAACAGCAAAAGGCTAAGGGTGAAGAAGGCGAAGAGTGGGACGGCATTAGAAATTACCAAGCCCGCAACAATATGCGCCAAATGAAAATTGGTGACAAAGCCTTTTTCTATCACTCTAATGAAGGGCTAAACGTAGTTGGCATTGCTGAAATTTGCAGAGAGAGTGCGCCTGACAGCACCACCGATGATCCACGCTGGGATTGTGTATATATCAAAGCTATTTGCGATATGCCAAATCCTGTAAGTTTAAAAGAGGTAAAGGCTAATCCAAAACTTAGTGATATGTCTTTGGTGACTTCCATGCGCCTATCCGTTCAGCCAGTAAAAGAAAACGAATGGATTGAAGTCTGCCGCATGGGGGGATTAGATCCCAATAGCATTAAGTAAATACCTTACATAGCTTTTAATTTGCGCGTTTTGTAATTTTCGATGGTTTTCTTAATAACATTTTCTAGCATTTTGGGATCATCAAATTTCAAGGTGATAGCAAGTATTTGAGCCTTCTCAGCTAAGGTTTTATGAACATCTGATTGGCGCACTAAACGCGCCATATCTTTTTCAGTGGTAATAATTTCCAACCCCTCCACCTTAGCTAATTCAAGCATCTCTTTTATCTCTTCATCCAAAAAGGGGTGGTGATCATGAAAACTACGGCGATGAATAATTTTTGCACCCGTGCTTTCTACACTTGTATAAAATTTTTCAGGATCTGCAATGCCGGCAAAAGCCAGATAGCGTTTACCTTTAAATAGCCTAGCATTCAGCACATGAATTCTTGCATTATAGATAGGCTTTGCTGCACGCGCAGCATGTCTAACTACCTGAGTGGCACCATTCTCATCACCAATTACTAATAAGGCATCTGTCTTACGCAATTGTGCCCCAAAAGAAACCCGCAAAGGACCAGCTGGCATAGAAAATCCATTGCCAATACCACGTTTAGAATTTACAACCACCAAATTAAAATCTTTATAAAGACTTGGATTTTGAAAACCATCATCCATGATAATAATATCAACACCCGATTTGGCTAATAATTCTGCGCCTTCATTGCGCTTTGCAGCAATGACAGTTATGGCATGTTTAGTCAGAATTAAAGGCTCATCACCCACATCTTTGGAATTATGCGTCTCTACATCCACAAGAGTTGCCTCAACAATGCCCCCACCGTATCCGCGAGATAAAAAACCAGGTTTTTTACCCATTTTTTTAACGGCTTTCGCCAGAGCAATCGCTGTTGGTGTCTTACCTGCACCACCCACAATATAATTACCAATGCAAAGCACAGGTAAATCTACATAATGTTTTGGGCTGCGCAGCATATTTTGAGCTGCAACAAAACCATAGATAAAACCAAGCGGCGCCGTAGCTAAACCTGCTAAGCTATTCTTTTGCCACCAAAATGAAGGTGTATCTGCCATGGTAACCCCAATAAATTTCATCAAATATATAGAATTTTGAGTGAGGACTAGAGCTTGATGCATTTAAATGAATTCAAAGCCCCGCTCGAGAGCACATCACTTATCTATAATCATAAATGCGCTCTATCCCTTTGTTGTTGCAAGTCATTATTCCCAAAGGCTACACGCGCTAGCTTATAAATCGCTCAAAGAGTTTATTGCTCTATTCTTCTCGCTCTAATGTCGCCTTTATTAACAATGGTTTAATATATGGATCCAAAAGTGTAAAGGTGCGCTCTAACGCTCCCTTCATCTCGTCAACTGCCACCTTAGCATTTTCAATCATTTCTTGGCGATAGGCTGTATTTTTCAATAATTCATCAACTGCAACTGCTAACATCTTTTCATCCTGCACAAGGCGCACTGCTTTTCTATCCAAGAGTTTTAAATAAGACGGACGGAAATTTTCTACATTACGACCAGAAATTATTGCAGAGCCAATTTGCGCTGGCTCTAGTGGGTTCTGCCCACCCTTAGCTTTGATTGATTTTCCTAAAAATGTAATTTGCCCCATGCGCAAAAACAACCCCATCTCGCCAATGGTATCTCCTAAGAAAATATCTTTATCTAGCGTAATTGCTTCTCCACTGGAGCGGCTCACCGTCGACAATTCTTTTTCTTCCAATATTTTTAATACTTCATTAGCGCGCTTGGGGTGACGCGGCACAATAACTGTCAACAAATTAGGATAACGGGTTTTGAGCATTTTATGCACATCAGCAATTAATGCCTCTTCATCCTTATGGGTGCTTGCTGCAACCCATATAGGACGACCACCAACCTGCTCCATAATTTGCGCCCAAACCTCCCTATCAACAGGCAATACACCCGTATCCACTTTTAAATTTCCTGTAACGCTAACTTTCGGCGCACCCAACTCAAGAAAACGACGCTCATCAATAGAAGACTGTGCCGCTACATGAGAAATATTTTCAAACATAGCTTCAGCCAAGTCAGCTGCACTATGCCACCGCTTATAAGAACGATCAGACAAACGCGCATTAACTAAAATGAATGGAATTCTTCGTGCCGCTAATTCTAGCAGCGTCATTGGCCAAATTTCCGATTCAGCAAAAATTGCCATATCAGGCTGCCAATGGTTCAAAAACCGCTGAATAACAGGCTTCACATCCATCGGCACATATTGATGAGCAATGGATGCAGGCAAACGCTTCTTTACAATGGCTGCAGATGTCACCGTTCCGGTTGTTAAGACCACATTCAGCCCTAGATGGTGCAAATGCTCAATTAAAGGGGCAATAGCATTGGTCTCACCCACACTTGCAGCATGAAACCATATTAATGGTCCTTTGGGTCTAGCTGCCTTGGAATAGCCGTAACGCTCACCCAAGCGAGAACGATCTTCTTTACCCGTAGATGCGCGCAAGTTAAACCAGCCCACGAGAGCTGGATAACTAAAAGACCCAAACATACGATATGTTTTAAGAGTGGCACGCGCCCAAAATTTACTCATACCGGCTACATGCCTTTATCACTGAATTTATAAACATGGAGTGTGTTTAAAATGCCAGCCGCAACTAAACAAGTTATTTTTTACTTATTCGTTCGGCTCTTCATAGGATTTACCATCCACATGAGCATAGGCCACCTCTGTGATTTGATTTAATTTCTCTTCTACCTGCAAACGAATTGCCTCCATTTGCTCATCATCGGCATCTCTTGGCACCTCAATAGGCACTCCACGGAAAAATACTGAATTACCAAAAGGTAAGTTCATCACCGCTTTATCCCATGCTTTTTCAAAAACCTTGCGGCGGCTAGATGCATAGGCAATAGGCAAAATCGGACGTCCCGACAATTTAGCTAAAGTGATAACCCCCATACCACATTTACGCGGCGTACCCTTGGGAATATCCGCCGTCATGGCAACATTACAACCATTTTCAAGAGCTGTAATCATCTGCAACAGAGCCGTTGTGCCGCCCTTTTGAGCATGGCTATCTTTACGCCTTCCACCGGAACCTCGAATGGTTTTAGCGCCCAATTTTTCAATAATTTGAGCATTTAACTCACCATCTTTACTGCGAGATACCAATACCGCTAATTTATCATCAGGACGTATGCCAAAAGTACCCATAAAATGCTGGCCATGCCAAAGCGCTAATATTACCGGCATATATTCAAAACCTTCGCCATAAAAATTATCAGGCTTCAATTTTGCTGGACTGGTTTTATTAACAAAGCGCAAATAGCCAGCAACTGCACTGCTTAAGATTGCAATGGTTGTGGGGCTGCGCATGATAGTGCGCCCTGTATCACGGAGCCAACGGCGTTTTGGTTTTTTTGCCAATGTTTTATTTTCTCTTTAATCCAAAGCCAATGATGCGGTTTAATTATCCATCAGGATTAAGAAATTTATGCAAATGCACTACGAAATAACGCATATGTGCATTATCAACGGTTTGTTGTGCTTTTGATTTCCATGCAGCGCGGGCTGCCTCATAATTTGGAAAAATCCCAACAACATCAAGATTTTCGAGATCGCGAAAAGTGATTTCCTTTAAGTCTGTCAATTCACCACCAAAAACAAGGTGCAGCAATTGCTCGTTTTCATTAGTATCTGTCATGTTAAATCCCTATTCGATTATTCATTCATAGCCAAGAGTGCCTGACGCAGCCCGCTGGCATGCTTATCGCCTACAGCAATAAGTTGTCCATGCCTTACATCATTTTGATTATAAATCAACTGTTCTCCTTCAGTTGAGGTCAATTCACCGCCTGCTTCTTGTAAAATGAGATCTGCAGCTGCTAAGTCCCAGTCTTTAGCAGAACCTCGTGCAACAGCCACATCTAAAGCACCATTAGCAACCATAGCAATGCGATAAGCAAGGGATGGTACAAATGGAATAAATTCAATCTCATCACTCAACGTTGCATGTTTAACACCATTTTTCATGGCATTTAAAAGTGATTTTGGCCCCGTCACCTGCAAGGGCTGATGAAGCGGTGATATGGTGATTGTTTCACCATTTAATTGCGCACCCTGCCCCACAGCAGCTGCATAAGTTTCTTCTAATACAGGACAAAATAATGTGCCGCAAATTGGCCTGCCTTCCTCAACAATGGCAATACTGATGCACCATTGGCTCATACCTTGAATAAACCCACGGGTACCATCAATGGGATCAACCACAAAAGTACGTCTGGTTTTTAAGCGAGAGTAATCGTCATCGCTTTCCTCTGACAGCCAACCATAATCTGGGCGAGCTTCCTGCAATGTTTTTTGCAAATATTGATCCACTGCAAAATCAGCTTCAGATACAGGGCTTTCGCCCTCTTTCATCCATACCTCAGGATCCTTGCCAAAATATCCCTTAGCAATTACGCCACTATGGTATGCAGCATCAACAATCAATGACAGATCATCTTGATATGAAGCCAATATTTCGCTTTTATTTTCCGGCAAGAGCCATCCCTTCAATCATCAAACTTGGAGCATCCATTCCGCGACGATATTCAAAATCGCTAGCAGGTGTCATTTTCAAAAACATATCCCGTAAATTATCTGCAAGGGTTACCTCTGATACTGGATAGGCAATTTCTCCATTTTCTATCCAAAAGCCAGATGCCCCGCGAGAATAATCACCCGTAATTAAATTTACCCCACGGCCAATCATTTCAGTAACCAAAAGGCCAGTACCCAGTTGCTTGATCATATCATCAATAGAAACGTCACCTGGAGCAATAGAGACATTGGTTGAACCAGGGCTGGTATTACCACCAGCGCGATGACCACGACCATTGGTTTTCAATCCCATTTCATTGGCACTGGCTATGTCTAAATACCATTCCTTAAGCACGCCCTTTTCAACCATTGTCAACGGATTGCTTTCAACGCCCTCACCATCAAAACCCCATGAATTAAACCCACGCTTAATATGTGGATCATCATTTATAGTGATACTTTCATTTAAAATTTTCTCGCCCATATCATCTTTTAAGAATGAACTTTTACGAGCGATTGATGCCCCATTGATAGCTCCACAAAGATGTCCTAGTAGCCCAGAAGATACGCGCTTATCATAAATCACATTGACGGCTTGCGATGGTACAGTTCTTGGATTAAGTTTTTCCACAGCACGCTTAGCTGCAGATTTTGCAATTTTGGATACGGCATTTAAATCTTCAAAATGAATTTTGCTGTCATAATCATAATCGCGCTGCATGGTTTCGCCCTCACCTGCAACCACAGAAATTGAACGTGAATAACCAGAACGCTGATAAGCCCCCGAAAAACCATTGGAACTCACCAAAACCACACCAGACGAGCCAAATGAAGCATTTGAACCCATAGAATTAGTAACACCTGCCACGTCAAGAGCAATCGCCTCCATCTCCAGGGCAGCTTTGGCCAATTCACCAGAAGAAATCACCTTGTCATCATAAAGATCAAGCCCGTTGATTTTTTCATAGATATTTTGAGCAAGCAAATCTGGGTTGGCTATGGCCTCAAATTCATTTTCTGGCGAAACCTTAGCCATAGCAACAGCGCGTTGGGCAAGCACATCTATATTATCTAAAGAATTAGCTGAAATGCTGGCAATGCGACTGCCCACAAAAACACGCAGCACAAACGCGTGGCTCTCAGAACGCTCACTTTCACTCACCTTGCCCATGCGCACCTCAACACCTTGAGATTGAGATGAACCAACGCGCGCATCTGAGGCATCGGCGCCTGCTTTTTGTGCAGCCAATACCAATTGTTCTGCTTGGTCTAATAAATATTGAGAAGGATTTGAAGACATTTGACTCGCTTAAATATTTTGTATTTACACCCTCATTTCATAGGGTTATTTGGTCTATCTCGCAAGCCACAACATGGTTAATCTAACCGTTAACTTTTTGGCCACGTTAACCTTTGGAACGGGATAAGAACAAAAGAAGTCCGAATCACTTACCTGACCGGTTTCTTGTTTCGTTCACTACTAAATCTAGTAGAGGCAAAATATTAAACTACTAAAATTAGCCAAAAGGGCGTTAACCTTTTAAAAAAACACAAGAACAACGTTAACCATATTTTTAAATGGCAGCCTTGAAAGTAAATCTATACAGGTTGGATAAATTTGCCTTTCTCTTCATCCAAAACCCAAAGTTCACCCGTTGAGATATCGAACCAAGCCCCGTGCACCTGTATCTGATTGCGAGATTGCAAAATATTCACACAAGGGAACGAACGGACATTTTGAATAGAATGACGAATGGAAACTTCTTCTAATGCGCGTTGTTTTTCATCCATTGGTTTATCGTGATGGCACTTAAACGCTTCACTTTGTGCTGGCTCATCCAGCATAGAAATCCATTTTCCAATAAAATTACCAGGTGAAAGGGGCGCTGTCTCAGGATCTTCCATATGTTGTAGATAAGCATTAATGCCGCCACAACGACCATGCCCCATAACAACAATATGTTTAACTTTTAGAGCTTGTACAGCAAATTCAAGAGCTGCCGATGTGCCATGATAATCATCGTCAGGATTAAAAGGCGGCACAAGGTTTGCCACATTGCGTACCACGAATAATTCACCGGGGTGGGAATCAAAAATGGTCTCAGGTCCTGAACGAGAATCGCAACAAGATATCAAAAGAATTTCAGGTTTTTGCCCTGCTTCAGCCAAAGCTTCATATCGGCCACGCTCATAACGCAGCCGATTAGTTCTAAAACTTGCATAACCAGATAATAGGCGTTCGGGGAACCCTTGCGGTACAATTTCACGTTTTGGGTTATTCGTATCCGTCATAGCATACCTGTCATAAATCATTTATAGAATGAACCGTGAAAGATCCGTATCTTTAGCGATTTCACCAATGTGATCTTCCACAAATTTAGCATTAATCATTAGTTTTTCGCCGCTTTTATCGGGCGCGTCAAATGATATTTCGTCTAATACACGCTCCATTACAGTTTGCAGACGTCTTGCCCCGATGTTTTCAACAGAACTGTTTAAGTTCACCGCTATATCAGCAATGGCCTCAATTGCATCTGCCTGAAATTCCAATTCAACCTCTTCCGTACCAAGAAGTGCCACATATTGTTTGATTAAACTGGCCTCAGTCTCGGTTAAAATACGAATAAAATCTTCACGGGTTAATGCGCGCAATTCCACACGAATAGGCAAACGACCTTGCAATTCTGGCAAAAGATCAGAGGGTTTTGATACATGAAATGCACCAGATGAAATGAACAATATATGATCTGTTTTCACCGTGCCATGTTTAGTGGCAACGGTTGTACCCTCAACAAGAGGCAGGAGATCGCGCTGCACACCTTCACGAGAGACTTGACCGCCAGAGCCATCTTTAACGGCAATTTTATCAATCTCATCTAAGAAAACAATACCATCATTTTCAACTGCTTCAATCGCTTCAGCTATAACTTGCTCTTCATCCAATAATTTATCAGATTCTTCTGCTATCAAAATATCATGGGAATTTTTCACCATAACTTTGCGCTTCTTAGTGCGCCCACCCATGGCTTTGCCCAGCATATCACCGAGATCAATCATCCCCATAGAGGCACCGGGCATACCTGGAATTTCCATGCCTTGCATAGGCGATCCATTATCCGCAACTTCAATCTCAATTTCTTTTTCATCGAGATCACCCTCGCGCAATTTCTTGCGGTAGGAATCGCGCGTGGCAGGGCTGGCATTATTACCAACAAGGGCATCCAAGACGCGTTCTTCAGCGGCAATATGCGCTTTTGCTTTCACGCTTTGGCGTTTCTTCTCGCGCACTAAATTTATACCAATTTCCACCAGATCACGGATGATCTGCTCCACATCACGCCCAACATAGCCCACTTCAGTAAATTTTGTCGCTTCAATTTTAATAAAAGGCGCACCAGCAAGTTTAGCCAAACGGCGAGAAATTTCTGTCTTACCAACGCCTGTTGAGCCAATCATTAAAATGTTTTTTGGCAAAACTTCTTCTTTCATTGGACTTTCTAACCGTTGACGACGCCAGCGGTTACGTAGAGCAATGGCCACAGCACGCTTGGCATCATTTTGCCCAATGATATGACGGTCTAATTCTGATACAATTTCGCGGGGAGAAAATTCAGTCATAAAATAGCTTTCTATTGTTTTCTTATCCGTTTTATTTTGAGGCTCTAAGCGTTAACTTATTCAGCCTTTAGTTGTTCGATAACAAAATGGTTATTGGTATAAACGCAAATCTCTGCTGCAATATCCATTGCCTTTTTAGCAATTTCCTCAGCAGTTTTATCACTATCTTCCAAAGCCCGCGCCGCAGCTAGAGCATAATTACCACCAGAACCAATTGCCATAATGCCATTTTCTGGCTCTAAAACATCGCCATTACCCGTTAAACAAAGACTAGTACTTTATCTGCCACCAACATCATGGCTTCTAATTTGCGCAAATAACGATCAGTTCGCCAATCTTTTGCCAATTCAACCGAGGCGCGCATCAATTGGCCTGGATATTGCTCCAGCTTTGCTTCTAGGCGCTCAAATAATGTAAAGGCATCTGCAGTTGCACCTGCAAAACCAGCAATCACCGAACCATCGCCTAATGGGCGTACCTTGCGCGCATTATGCTTGATCACCGTTTGCCCTAAGCTTACTTGACCATCACCAGCAATAACGACCTTATTGCCTTTTCGTACTGTCACAATAGTAGTGGCGTGCATGCTAGGGGGATTTTGGTTAGACATAAGTACTCCTGAAATTACCTCAAAACTAATGACAACAATGTAGGGCTTTAAATTGCAATTGCAATTGTTTGCAGTAAAAAAGATCAACTAACGGGATAGAAATTTTAACCTTTGGCTGGTATAGCACTAATGGAATGAGTTGCATAAAGGGTAAAATCGATGAGCCGTACCGCAAAAATTGAACGCAAAACTAATGAAACCAGCATCGCACTATCTGTTGAGCTTGATGGCACAGGCAAATATGATGTGAATACGGGCATTGGATTTTTTGATCACATGTTAGAACAGCTTTCCCGCCACTCTTTGATGGATATTACTATCAAAGCAGATGGTGATTTGCACATTGATGATCACCACACCTCAGAAGATGTGGGTATTGCCCTTGGCCAAGCTATTAATCAAGCTTTGGGAGATCGCCGTGGCATCAAGCGCTATGCTTCCCTTGATTTGGCTATGGATGAAACCCTTACTCGTGCTGCTGTCGATGTTTCTGGGCGCCCATTTTTGGTATGGAATGTGAGTTTCACCAAAGATAAAGTAGGTACTTATGATACCGAATTGTTCCAAGAGTTTTTCCATGCATTTGCCCAAAATTCTGGCATAACTCTGCATGTAAACAATGAATATGGCAGCAACAATCACCATATTGCAGAAACTTGCTTTAAGGCGGTTGCAAGAGTACTGCGCGATGCAATGGAGATTGACCCACGGATGAGCGATGCTATTCCCTCAACCAAAGGCACATTAAACGGCTAAAGTGAGAACGGTTAGTTTTAACCATGATGTATACAGTCTACGCCCCTGATAAACAGAACCCATTATCTGGCGATAACATTAGCAAAATTGAGTTCATTGCTGAGCGTAAAAGCATTTGGGCGCTATTATTGCCTTATCTATGGCTGATTTATCATAAATTATGGTGGGAACTACTGGCCTTTGCCATTTATATGATAGCTCCTATATTTGTAGCTCAACAGGGGGCAGAAGTGCATGCTGCAATTTTGAGTTACTTACCAGCGGTATTTTTATTCTTAGAAGGCAGTGCTTTGCGCTGTTATAGATTAGAACGTAAAGGCTGGCATTATTTGGGCGTGGTCGAGGCTGAGAACTCAAGTGATGCAGAATTTAAATTTTTCAAACAATATGAATTTAAATCAGCTATCCATACGCCAACCCCATCCGCTAATGAAAGTCTTGCTTTAGGACTAGAATCGAACCATAAACCAATCTCACCCCGCATAAAGCCAACCTTTGGTCTTTTTGAATAATATAGGCAGGCAATGAATAAAAAAACGGTAGCTATTATTGATTACGGTTCTGGCAATCTACGTTCAGCAGCAAAAAGCTTTGAGCGTTCAGCATTGACCGCCGATGGTAACTTTGAAGTCATAGTTACCAGCGCACCAGAAATTATCGCAGCAGCAGACTATCTAGTTTTGCCAGGTGTTGGCGCTTATGCAGATTGCAAGGCGGGCTTTGAGGCCATTGATGGTCTTCATGAAGCATTATTTGAGGCAACTATAGAAAAAGCGCGCCCCTTCATTGGCATCTGCGTTGGAATGCAATTGATGGCAAGCCGTGGATTAGAAAAAACCATCACCGAAGGATTTAATTGGTTTAAAGGCGATGTCGTTAAAATCGAACCTCAAGACAGCAGTTTAAAAGTGCCGCAAATCGGTTGGAATATTTTAAATCAATCCCAAGTGCACCCTGTTTTAAATGGCATTGAGACAGGCAAGAATGGCCTCCATGCTTATTTTGTACATTCCTATCATATGCAATTGAAAAACCAGGATGATTGCATTGCAACAACGGAATATGGCGGCGATATTACCGCGATAATTGCGCGTGATAATATGGTTGGCACACAATTCCACCCTGAGAAAAGCCAAACCTTGGGGTTAAAACTCATTGAAAACTTTTTGAACTGGAAACCGTAATGATTTTATTTCCTGCTATCGACCTTAAAGAAGGCCAATGTGTTCGCCTTAAACTTGGCCTTATGGATCAAGCAACGGTTTATAATGAGAACCCTGCAAAACAAGCCAAAGAATTTGAAGACCAAGGTTTTAAATATCTTCATGTAGTTGATTTAAACGGTGCTTTTGCGGGCGATAGCATCAATGGCGAAGCGGTAGATAACATTTTACAAAGCGTTGATATGCCTGTTCAATTGGGCGGTGGCATTCGCACCTTGAAGCAAATTGAGGGTTGGGTGTCGAAAGGCATTTCTCGTGTGATTTTAGGTACTATAGCAGTTCGTGATCCAGAGCTTGTTAAGGAAGCCTGTAAAGAGTTTGCCGGCCATGTGGCGCTGGGCATTGATGCCAAGGGTGGTAAGGTTGCCGTTGAAGGCTGGGCAGAATCATCTGATCTTAGCGCTATTGATTTGGCTAAAAAATTTGAAGATGCAGGCGCCAGCGCAATCATCTATACAGACATTGACCGCGACGGTATTTTAACAGGCATCAATTGGGACGGCACATTGGAGCTTGCCAATGCAGTTAATATTCCAGTGATCGCATCAGGTGGTTTGGCCTCAATGGATGACATCACACGCTTGGCAGAACCTGATTGCCAAATTCTTGAGGGCGCAATTTCTGGCCGCGCGCTCTATGATGGCCGTATTGATGTAAAAGAAGCGTTGAAAATTTTGGGTTAGAGAGCAAAGATTTCTGCTAGCACTGCGCATGTAGTTTCTGCGGTTATTTCTGCCGCGCTGCCTAATTTTTTGATAAGTCTTTCCTTATCAACACAGCGCAATTGATCAAGCGCCACCTGCCCTTGTTTTTTATCAAATTCAATATCTACCCGTGATGGATATTTACGCACGACAGTTGTCATTGGCGCAATGATAACTGTTTTTAGATGCTTATTCATTTCATCAGGGGAAATTATTAAACAAGGGCGCGTTTTTTGCACTTCATAGCCCTTTGTGGGGTTTAAAGATACCAGCCAAATTTCAAAGCGCCTAACCTCAAAACGCTTTTTCGGCTTTACCATTGCCATTCTTCCTCATCCCATTTGGATGCGACCTCATCACCCAAAATTAACGCATCATCATCATTTGCTGCCATTTCTTGAAAAGCAGCATCCCAATTTTCACGAGCAGATTTAATTGGCTTAATAACAACAGCACCATCAACAACAGCTAATTCAACTTGGTCATTAAGTTCGCACTGCTCCAAAACTGCTTTAGGTAACCGAATGCCTTTTGAATTTCCAATTTGTACAATATTTGTTTTTATCATAATACAACGCCTTTAAAATTGTAATTACAATATAATTACATTGCTGCAAATTGTCAAGAATTTGAAAGCCACAAAAAAGCACGGGCAGTTTCCCACCCGTGCTTTAAAAGTCAAACTACAACCAACAACTAACCGATGTTAAACTCCAACGCTTTCACGCTTTGGAAAATCTCAAGCGCGCGGAGGTTATCCAGCACATCTTCTGGAACGCGCATATCAACATACAAAAGCGCGATAGCATTGCCACCTGGCTCATCACGGCCAAGTTGGAAATTCGCAATATTGATGCCCTCTTTACCGAAGGTTTCGCCCAATGCACCAATAATACCAGGAACATCTTTATTGGTCGTATAGATCATATGACGACCAATTTCCGCATCCAGATTAATACCTTTAATTTGGATAAAACGCGGCTTGCCATCGCTAAATACAGTGCCTGCAACAGAGCGCGTGCGACTAGCTGTTTTAACTTCTAATTTGATATAACCGTCAAAAATACCAGATTTATCACGCTTGGTTTCTGATACCTGCGTACCACGTTCTTTAATCATAATTGGTGCTGAAACCATATTCACATCAGCAACCTGCGGACGTAAAAAACCAGCCATTGCAGCAGATGTTAATGCATTGGTATTCATCTCAGCCACTTTACCATCATAAAGAATATTGATGCTTTCAACTGGCTCATCTGTCATCTGGCCTACAAAACCACCCAGCATATCAGCAAGCTTTACGAATGGCGTTAACACTGGCGCTTCTTCTGCAGTAATTGATGGCATGTTAAGCGCATTGGATACAGCACCGCGCGTTAAGTAAGCTGCCATTTGTTCCGCCACTTGAATGGCCACATTTTCTTGAGCCTCAGTTGTTGATGCACCCAAATGCGGTGTACAAACTACGTTAGGCAGACCAAACCATGGGCTGTCTTTAGC
>CAKMZG010000009.1:0-3506 GCA_929200335.1 uncultured Alphaproteobacteria bacterium
CTTTAAAAACTTCGTTTATCTTTTATTACTTGCAGGAAATAACGAATTTTTTTGTATAACGCGGATAAAATTCATGGCTTGCTTGAATAAGATAAGGCCGCATAATAACCTTAGTTTCACTTAAAATATTAAACCCATTTGGACAAACTTTCTTAGCTTGTGGTTTTAATCGACTAATTTTTGTGCCTTCGCGTATTTCAATCAAAGCGGCTCTTTCTGAGGCTTTTGAATATTCCTCAGTCAAAGGTAACGGCTGACGTCCCATCGCAACTGTGCGTATTTCGAAGGCCTGCACTCCATTGTGAACAACCGGTTTTGGCGCTACGCATGCAGTTAATGTAAACATGATACAAACATATACAAATATACGCATAAAAATTCCTTTATTAAAATTAAACAAACTTACCGCTCAAGGCCTCATCAATGCGTGCCTTAGTCTCTGCAACCCCATAAAGCGCGATGAAAGAACCAAAACGAGGCCCTTGATCTTGTCCTAATAGCACTTGGTAAAGTGCTTGAAACCATGAACGCAAGTTTTCAAAGCCATGCTCTTTGCCCACAGAAAACACCATAGTTTGCAATTCATCCGCAAGGCTATGAGCATCCATATCAGCTAATTTTGCTGCTAAATCTTCCATAGCTGCACGTTCTTGCTCTGTTGGCAGACGGTAAGTCTTATTAGGCTTTACGAAATTCTCATAGTAACGAATAGCATAGCCCACTAAATCATCTAATTTTGGGTGAGTTTCGGCCGTAGCCCCATCAGCATAACGCGAAATAAACCCCCAAAGGATGGATTTCTCACTGGCATCTGATGCACTCACCAAATTCAACAACATGGATAGCGGCACAGGCACGCCCTCGCTTGGGGTGTTTCCATTATGGATGTGCCAAGTTGGATTATTCAATTGCTCTTCAAAAGTCTGTTTTTCCATAGCAACAAGATGAGAAAAATATTCATCCACATGTTTTGGGATCACATCAAAATGCAAACGCTTTGCAGTTTTTGGCTTTTGATACATGAATAGAGCCAAGCTCTCTGGTGTGCCATAAGACAACCAATCCTCAATAGAAATGCCATTGCCTTTTGACTTTGAAATTTTCTGCCCTTCGCCATCTAAGAATAACTCATAAACGAATTGCTCTGGCGGGCGAGTACCTAGGATACGGCAGATTTTGGAATAAATTTTACCGTTCACTTGATGGTCTTTGCCATACATTTCAAAATGCACATTTAATGCTGCCCAGCGCATGCCAAAATCTGGCTTCCATTGCAACTTAACATTGCCGCCCATGACAGAAAGAGTAACCTCTTCGCCATTTTCATCATCAAAAGTAATGGTGCCATTTTCACCATCCACGGATTTCATCGGCACATATAAAACATGGCCAGTGCTTGGTGATATTGGTAAAAATGGACTATAGGTTGCGCGGCGCTCTTCGCCTAAACTGGGCAACATTACATCCATAATCTCTTGATATTTTTGGCACATTTTAACCAGCATATCGTCAAAACGACCTTCTTCATAATAGGCCGTTGATGAAGCAAACTCATATTCAAAGCCAAAACTATCCAAAAACTCGCATAATTTAGTATTATTATGATCAGCAAAGCTTGATGCATCGCTGTCAAAAGGATTTGGCACACGAGAAAGCGGAATATCCAAATAATCTTTCAACATGTCTTGATTTGGCACATTATCAGGAATTTTGCGCATACCATCCATGTCATCAGAAAAACATAAGAGCTTGGTGCTCACCTCGCCCTTGGTTAACACACGAAAAGCATGCTGCACCATAGTTGTGCGCAGTACTTCGCCAAAGGTGCCAATATGCGGCAGGCCAGATGGGCCATAGCCTGTTTCAAACAGCACCGTATCTGGATAGCCTGATTGCTCAAAGCGTTTTACAAGCTTTCGCGCTTCTTCAAACGGCCAAGCCTTAGACTTTTCCGCTGCCTCAATTTGTTCTGGTGTTACAGAAAAAATGTTTGATGGCGCACTGCTCATAATTTTATCCTATTTGTAGTGGTTGAAAGTTGTTCGCCAACCTCTTAAGTTATGTGGTAACAATTTGCAATCATAAAGGAACAGATGCATGGATAAGCTGTCTCAAGAAGAAATTTTAATTTGTGTAATGGTAACCATGTCGGCAGTAGACAGCGAAATGTCCGATGCTGAGATGAAACGAATGGGCAATATCACTCAAAATCTGCCAGCATTTAATGGTTTTGATGAGAGTAAGTTGTTGGCTATTGCCCAAAGTTGCACAAAAATTTTGCAAGAAGAAAATGGCTTGAAGACTGTTCTGGAACTGGCAGCTAGTTTACCGCAAAAGCTCCATGAAACAGCATATGCATTAGCCGTAGAAATTGCGGCTGCTGATTTGAAATTGGAACAAGAAGAATTACGCCTATTGCAATTGCTACGTGATGCATTGGGGCTTGATAAATTAACCGTTGCTGCCATTGAGCGCGGCGCGCGCGCCAGACATCAAAGCATATAAAGAAACATGGAAATTCTGTCACAAAGCATCCTTAATAATGAGCCGACCATTCGGCTCTCCATTTTCCTTGGCCTTTTTGTGATTTTAGCATTTTCTGAATGGATAAAACCGCGCCGCCCATTAGTAACAAACAAAGGTGCGCGATGGTTCACCAATTGGGCAATCGTTATTTTAGATAGTCTAGTGGTGCGATTACTATTTCCAGCGGCTGCTGTTGGCGTAGCCTTTTATGCTGAGGAAAATGTCTATGGCTTATTTAATATGGCCGCATTACCCCAGCCGCCTCATTGGTTCAGCATTTTATTTTGCTTTTTCTTTATGGATTTTGCCATTTGGTTTAGCCATCTAGCCAGCCATAAGGTGCCTATTTTGTGGAAAGTGCATCGTATGCATCATTCTGATCGTGATCTGGATGTAACAACGGCCATCCGCTTTCACCCCATCGAAATTGTGCTTTCCATGCTTTATAAAATCGTCTTGGTGTTTCTCTTAGGTGCCCCGGCCATTAGCATTTTATTGTTTGAAATAGCCTTAAATGGCGGAGCATTGTTTAATCATTCCAATTGGAAGTTACCTCTAAAGCTGGATAGAATTCTGCGGCTATTTATTGTCACGCCCGATATGCATCGGGTGCATCATTCATGCGAACATAATGAAACCGATAGTAATTATGGCTTTAATTTTCCTTGGTGGGATAGATTGTTTAAAACCTATATCGACCAACCAAGACTTGGTCACGATGAGATGCAAATAGGCCTTAATGAATGGCAAGATGAAAAACCAACACAGCTCAATTGGTCACTTCTCCTGCCCTTTAAAAAATAGCGGCTAATCAATAAATCCCAATGGGGAAATAGCGCAGATATAATTCCTGTATCACCCCTTTTTCTTGCAAACGGGATAGCGCCCAATCCAATGCTGTTTTAAGAACCAAATCACCTTTGGCTAAGGCAATAGCAAGGCCACTGCCAAAATATTGTCGAGAGAAATAGGCGGCGCCT
>CAKMZG010000009.1:3516-23397 GCA_929200335.1 uncultured Alphaproteobacteria bacterium
TCTCATTTCACAATCGCATAGCTTTTTTGCATCGTCCAACTGACGTGCTAAAGATAAACCATCGTCAAAATAAAGCATTACCTCACCTTTGTTTAAGGCTTCCATAGCCCGTTTCCTGCTGCCATATGCAATGTGAATTTCATTTTTAAAATAGGCTTTGGCATAGGCTTGGTGAGCACCACCCTCAAGAGTTGCAATACGCAAGGGTTCATTGTTTCCCTTATTAGATAGCAGTTCATCAATCGAGTTGGGATTATCTTTTTTAATTAAAAACCGCGCTGGAAATTGAAAATAGCTATTCGTGAATAAAAATTTAGCGCGGGTATCTCCCGTCATGGCAATACCGGAAATTATAGCTTGCCCCTTTTTATCTGTAAGCGCTTGTTCTAATTCTTGCCATGGCAAAGCTTGGATTTGACAAATCTCTTGGTAATTCAATTCATCACATAGAGCGCGCACCAAATCTACGTGAAACCCTACAAGCTGCTTATCATCATTGACAAAATTAAAGGGGGGGAAATCTATTGTGGTTAAGAACAAGAGTTGTTTGCGGGTCTCTGTTTTTGGCGCCTCAAGTCTTGAAGACTGATCTCCAAAAGCTGGAATAAGCGAAGGCATATCGGATTGTGCAAAGGCTTTAACATGTGCAAAACCAAACATCACCACAGACATCCAAATAATAAAAAATAATTTTATCAAAGAGTTAAACATATCATTCCTAGAGCAATAAATCACAGATATTTCAATATCCACCTTGCTAAATTGACTTTAACATCATACGATTAGAATAATTTACGGTTACCTTTAGGTAACTTATTAGGGCATTTAATTTTTTAATTCCTCCCACAATGGTTACACTTAGTAGCTGTGATTTTAATAGGGAGCAAGAAATAATTACAAGACTTAGAGCTTGATGCGTTTATATGAATTTAAAACGCCGCTCTAGGTTCTTTTGTTTGCGCGAATAATTCGCGTTTAAGTGAAGCTACTTTAACACTACACACGCTAAATTTCTATTATAAGGGCAATATAATGGCACAAGAGGAAATGCCATTCCCCTCTTCAGATTTGTTCCGTATTTTAAGAGCTAATTCTCAAGGCAGGGCAATAAATACAAAGCAGACTAATGGGCGAATTTTAAGGCATCCTGATAAGCCGCCCTCGCGTTGTCTTTCGCCAAATTCAAATTTGGAACAAAACCGGATAATAGTGCCAATACCGCCTTCCTCACCTGCTTTTTCACATGAGGCAAATGGCAACATTAGTCAAATTCAAAGCCCTCCCAAATTCATTCAAAGTTTAAATTTAGATCATGAAAAATTAGAACAATTAGTAGCCCATGTAAAAAATACAAAAATGAGCTATACCCAAGCGGTCTTACAGCTTCAATTAATGAGTGAGCAAAACTTATATGAGCGCATAGCTCACTATCTCAAATTAGACCTGTTGTTAGATTATGACGAAATCATTGAAACCTATAACATAGGCATTAAAGACACTGGTTCACATTTAAAAATGCCGCCCAAAGCTAAAATTCTAGCAGCAGTCTCAAGTGGCGGCATGAAAACCTATATTACAGCTCCAGAAGATCGGGAAATAGAACAAACCAAAAAATTTATCTCGCAAAACCCTAAAATGGCGCATCGGATTAAAATCACCACGCCTAAAATACTCCATGGTTTAAAATATCACCGTGCAAACAAACCTCGTCTAAAATTTGCAGTGGATTGTCTTCGTATTTTTCGACCAGATTTATCAGCATCTAATGCTATGAGCCCAGAGCAATCAGCTAAATTAGTTACGGTGATTATTTCAACCTTCATTTTTTTTACCATTTTTCCAATTTTGGGCGTCTTATCTATACATATCTTTGCCATGATATTTTTTGCCAGCTGCATTGCGATTAGAATAGCTGCAACTGTTATTTTTTCCTCACAATATTTTGCAGAGGCAACCAAATATAAACTACATAACCATCAAGCTCTGCCCTATTATTCTGTTTTAGTTGCGTTATACCACGAAGAAAATCAAGTGGCACAATTGATAGCCGCGCTCTCACGTCTCAATTGGCCGAAAGAAAAGTTAGAAATTAAATTAATTTGCGAAAGCGACGATGAGGGCACCATCACAGCCATTAAAAAATCTTCAATGCCGGCAAATTTTGAGCTGGTAATTGTCCCAAGCTGCCAACCAAAAACCAAACCAAAAGCCTTAAATTATGCCCTACCCAGCTGCAAAGGCCAATATGTGGTTTTATATGATGCTGAGGACATTCCACACCCAGATCAATTACTGGAAGCCTATACGTATTTTCAAGAGAGTGCAGAAAATGTAGCTTGTGTTCAAGCTCCTCTTCTTATTCATAACCATCAATATAATTGGCTATCATCAATGTTTGCTATTGAATATTCGGCTCTCTTTGATGGATTATTGCCTGCATTGGTGAAATTTAACTCTTTTGTGCCTTTGGGCGGCACATCCAATCACTTTAAACGTGACGCAATAGAAAAAATTCATGCGTGGGATCCCTTTAATGTCACCGAGGATGCAGACCTTGGTATGCGGCTAATGCGCTATGGTTATCGTGCAGGCACCATTACTTTACCAACTCTAGAAGAGGCACCAATCACCGTTTGGTCATTTATTAAACAACGCACCCGTTGGTTTAAAGGATGGATACAAACTTGGCTTGTTCATTCACAATCCCCCGTAACCTTAATGCAGGATATTGGATTTTTTAAATTTTTAGGTTTCCAAATTCTCACATTGGGCATGATCATATCATCTTTGATTTACCCTACACTATTAATTTCTCTATTTTACTCAATATATAACCTCTTCACATATGGCACAAATATAATTGAGCGCTCCATTTTTTGCTGTGACATGATAATGATCATCATGGGTTATTTATCTTTTGCCCTATTGGCACATAAGACATTGAGTTTACGCAACAAGCGTTTTTTAATACCTTATTTATTTTCCATTCCCTTTTATTGGCTGCTTTTATCTTTTGCATCATGGCGGGCATCAATTCAATTTTTTACAAATCCTTTTAAATGGGAAAAGACGAAACATGGACATGCTGTTTATATCAAGGCAAAACAATAGTAATAGGCTTGCAATTTCCGCCACATCCTCATAAATATAAACGATATATTTCAAAGCATCAATTATTGAGGGAAATGCTGGGCAATGATTAAAGCCATCTTGACACTCTTGTCACTCGCCATTTTATGGGTATTAATGTCTGGCTTGTTTAAACCTCTTTTATTAATTCTTGGCGCTGTTTCTATCCTAATTACATATTTTTTCATGCGTAGAATGAATAAAATCGAAGATGAGCCAATCACTATAGCACTTAAACCATTTAAATTTTTAGGCTATTGCATCTGGTTATTAAAAGAAATTGCGCTAGCAAACTGGGCAGTAACAAAAGTTATACTTTCTCCCCGAATGCCTATCCGCCAAAATTTGTTTTCTATACCGCATTCCCAACAAGGGGATATGGCATCCACCATTTTTGCCAATTCCATTACCTTAACTCCGGGCACTATTACCGTTGAAACAGAACCGGGATATTTTTTAGTACATGCCCTATCCTTCAGCGAGGATGATTTAGATGCCCTAGCCGATATGGATGGACATGTTGCAGCCATTGAAGATCAACGCTATTTTAAAACGCCTTCGTATCAATCCACTCACGAAAAAGTTGAGGACTAAGCCATGTTTGCTATTGCAGCTATTGCATTATTAATTGCCATGTTTTTAGGGCTGGCACGGCTTTTCAAAGGCCCCACTCTTTATGATCGTGCTTTGGCTGTAAACGCCTTTGGTACATTTACGGTTTTATTCATCGGCGTTATGGGTTTTTTAAATCAACGCCCAGATTTTTTGGATATCTCATTGCTTTATGCTTTGATCAACTTTGCTGGAACCATCGCAATTTTAAAATTCTTCCGCTATCGCGCGCTTGGTGATGTGCCACAAAAGCCTGAGGGAGACCAATAATGCAAGCAATGATTATCGAAGCCCTGAGTTGGATTTTCATCATATCAGGTGCTATATTCTTACTTATTGGTGCCATTGGCATCATTCGTTTTCCTGATTTTTGGTCGCGTTTACATGCACTATCAGTTTGTGATTCTGCGGGGATGATTTTGCTGGTTCTTGGCATGATGTTACAGGCAGGTTTAAGTTTCATCACGATTAAGCTCGCCATTATTGGGGTGTTCTTATTCATTACAGGACCAACTGCCACCCATGCAGTGGCTAATGCTGCTTTCATGTCTGGTAATAGACCAAAATCCTACAAAGACGATAAACAAGAGGAGGAAAATGCATAATGGAAATTTTGATTAACATTCTCTTGTTTGCAATTATGGTAGCCTGTGCAATGGCTATTGCAAAAATCCGCCATCTCTTTGCCGTCGTTATGCTTTCTGGCGCATTTAGTCTTTTGGCCGCCCTACTATTTGTAACCCTTGATGCCGTGGATGTTGCATTCACTGAGGCGGCGGTTGGTGCGGGAATTTCGACCGTATTAATGCTAGGCACGATTGCCTTGACTGTGCGCCGTGAAAAACCCTCCTATCGTTCAAGTTTTGTGCCGCTTCTAGTGGTTATTTTAACGGGTGCAGTTTTGGTTTATGGCACTCTAGACATGCCAAATTTTGGCGATCCTAATGCGGTAGTTCATCAGCATGTGGGACCTGAATATATTGAACGCATTCCAAAAGAGGTGGATGTTCCTAACTTTGTAACAGCTATCTTAGCAAGTTATCGTGGGTTTGATACCCTTGGCGAAGTTGCCGTGGTTTTCACCGCAGGCATCGGCGTTGTTCTTCTACTAAGCGGCCTTGGTGCTAAAGCGCGCCGCCCCAAAATTTTGGCGCAAAACTCAGACAATAACGAGGCTTCATCATGATGCGTCACCACGTAATTTTGCGCGTTATCACGAAGGTTCTCATTGGACCTATTATTCTATTTGCCTTTTATGTGCAATTTCACGGGGACTACTCCCCCGGCGGTGGCTTCCAAGCAGGTGTCATTTTTGCTGTAGCTTTTATTTTGCATGGTCTTGTCTTTGGATTATCAACCGTACAAAAAGTTATGCCGCCCAAATGGGTACATAAGCTAATTGCACTTGGTCTTTTAATTTATGCAGGCACAGGCTTTGCTGGTCTTTTTATGGGCGGTCAGTTTCTTGAATATAACGTACTTGCTCATGACCCTATCCATGGTCAACACAATGGCATTTTAATTATTGAGCTAGGCGTTGGCATGACAGTCGCAGCAGTAATGATTGCTATCTACTATGCCTTTGCAGCACGTCCACCGCGCATCTCAGATGAGGAGTGGTAAGAATGGAATATAATTGGGAATTCATCATCGGCCATATTAACTATTGGCTTTTCATAACCTTAATGATGACAGGGCTTTTCATTGTGGTTGCCAGGGGCAATCTGGTTAAGAAAATTGTTGGGCTTAATCTGTTTCAGACAGCTGTTTTTATGCTCTATATTTCCGTTGGAAAAATCACAGGTGGCACCGCACCCATTGCGCCCTTAGATAAAACCCAGGCTGCCCAAGACATTATTTATTCTAATCCACTTCCCCATGTGTTGATCTTGACTGCAATTGTGGTAGGCGTTGCCACCACTGCACTTGGATTGGCACTGATCATTCGCATCCGCGAGACTTATGATACCATCGAAGAAGATGAAATACGCGATATTGAACAATCAATTTTCATCAAAGAGCAATCTGGAAAAGCATCTAAGCTTGCTATTAGTTCCTCAAATACTAACGATGTCATTATGGTAGATCCTACCAATAAAAATCCACAACAGCTTACAGGTGTCATTGATGTTAATAGCTGAAACCTCTTTCTTTGCAAATTTTGTTGCTGAAACCATCGGCTCAAATGCTGTTGCACCTCACCTACCAGTTTTGCAGGTTGCTATTCCTTTAATTGCAGCACCGCTTTGCGTATTATTTGGCAATCGCACCATGGCTTGGATGATTGCATTGGTGACCACGTTAATTTCGCTCGCCATATCCATCAATTTATTGGATCATGTAACAACCTTTGGCGCAATAAGCTATCATATTGGCGGTTGGGCGCCGCCACTGGGCATTGAATATATCATTGATCCCTTGAATGCTTTGGTCTTGTTGATCATCTCTATGATTGGCGTATTAACCGTTCTCTATGGTCGTCTTTCCATTGCACAAGAGATATTACCGCGCGATCAAACCCTATTTTATGCCTGTTTAATGCTTTGCTTTACTGGTCTTTTGGGTGTAACAGCAACGGCAGATGCTTTTAACGTATTTGTGTTTTTAGAAATTTCGTCTTTATCCACCTATGTATTGGTTGCCCAAGGCGCTAATCGTCAACGCCGTGCCTTAACAGCAGCCTATGATTATCTTATCATGGGCACTATTGGCGCCACCTTCTTTGTCATTGGTATTGGCCTTTTATATATGGCCACAGGCACCTTAAACATGGCTGATTTAGCTGAGCGCATTGTGCCTATTTATGACAATAAAACCGTTCTCGCAGCTTTTGCCTTTATCATTGTTGGTATTGGCTTGAAGGTTGCTATTTACCCACTGCATTTCTGGCTACCCAATGCCTATACATTTGCCCCAACTGCGGTAACGGTCTTCTTAGCAGCTACGGCAACAAAGGTTGCTATCTATGTGATGCTGCGGTTTATGTTCATCATCTTCCGTCCTGATTTTGTAACAACCAGCCACATTTTAGAATTTATCATCTTACCATTTGCCATCATTGCTATGTTTGCCGCCTCTTTCGTGGCTATTTTCCAAGCAGATGTGAAGCGCATGTTAGCCTATTCTTCCATTGGGCAAATTGGCTATATGTTATTGGGTGTGAGTTTTTATTCTGAAAAAGGTTTAACGGCAACATTAATCCACCTCTTCAACCATGCTATTACCAAAGCTGCACTCTTCATGGCTTTGGGTGCTATGGTCTATGTGGTGGGTTCAAGCATGTTAAATCGCATTCAAGGATTGGGCAAAAAAATGCCGCTAACCTCACTGCTTTTTGTCTTGGCAAGTTTGAGCTTAATCGGCATTCCTTCTACCGCTGGATTTATTTCAAAATGGGTATTAATTGAAGCAGCCCTTGAAAAACAAGGCCATTGGTTCTGGGTGCTTATAGCTTTCTTAATTGTAGCCTCTTCACTTTTGGCAGTTATCTATATCTGGCGTGTGGTGGAAATGCTTTATTTCAAAGAGCCTATGCAAAATGTTGAGATAAAAGAAGCACCAATGGGATTACTACTGCCAACCTTTGCGCTTGTAATTGCATGTTTCTATTTTGGCTTTGATACATCACTTACCTATGATACCGCAGAAATGGCCGCTAAAATTCTACTAGGAGGGGCGCAATAATGCTTGATCCATCTACCCTTATTGCCCTTGCTCTGATTTTTCCACTTTGTGCGTTGATAACCAATTATATTTTCCGCAATCAAGCTAATTTGCGTGATGGGCTAACATTGCTATCAGCTGCTGCAACTTTTATTACCGTTGTAATTTTAGCTGCAACATCTGATATGACAACTCAGCAATCGCATGTGCTGTTAACTATCCTACCTGGTCTTGAAGTTGCTTTTAAATTAGAGCCACTGGGCATGGTATTTGCGCTCATTGCCTCAGGGCTTTGGATTGTTACCCACCTTTACGGCATAGGGTATATGCGCGGCAATAATGAGAGCCACCATGCGCGTTTCTTTGCCTGTTTTTGTGTGGCAATATCAGCGACCCTCGGCATTGCTTTTTCTGGCAATATGTTCACGCTGTTCTTATTCTATGAGATTTTAACCGTTTCCACCTATCCCCTCGTTGCTCACAAAGGCACAACGGATTCTAAAAAAGGTGCGCGTACCTATCTTGGTATTTTAATAGGCACATCTGTTGGCTTTCAATTGCTTGCCATCATCTGGACATACGCCATCACTGGTACTTTAGATTTCACCCAAGGCGGTATTCTGGAAGGCCATATTGGTGCTGGCATGGCTGCCATATTACTAGCCCTTTATGCTTTTGGCATTGGTAAAGCAGCTTTAATGCCATTTCACCGCTGGTTGCCAGCCGCCATGGTTGCCCCAACGCCAGTGAGTGCATTACTCCATGCTGTTGCCGTGGTGAAGGCCGGTGTTTTCACCATGCTTAAAGTGGGCATTTATATTTTCGGTATTGATTTTCTAGCCTCTACTGGCGCTTCAACATGGTTGATGTGGCTGGCTGCATTTTCTATCCTTGCCGCTTCTATTGTCGCTATGGGCAAAGACAACCTTAAGGCACGATTGGCCTATTCCACCATTTCACAGCTTTCATATATTACCCTTGGCATGGCACTTGCCACTCAAATGGGTGCGCTGGGTGGTGGTCTGCATATTGCCATGCACGCCTTTGGTAAGATTACCCTCTTCATGTGCGCAGGTGCCATTTATGTGGCAACACATAAAACCAACATCAGCGATATGGATGGCATGGGGCGTAAGATGCCTTGGGTTTATTTTGCCTTTTTAATAGGCGCACTATCCATCATTGGCCTGCCGCCTCTTGGTGGCTCATGGAGTAAATATCTTCTAATGCTGGGTGCTGCTGATAATGGTCAATTAATTATGATTGGTGTCTTGATGCTATCATCACTTTTAAATGTTGCCTATCTATTGCCCATCGTTGGACGTGGTTTTTTCCGCCCTCTCAAAGCGGGCGATGATAATGGCGGCCCCGTTAAAACCCCTGTGCTTACAGTTTTGCCTCCGCTCTTTACAGCCTTTGGGTGTTTGCTACTATTTTTCTATGCCAGTGAAATAGTTGCCTATCTCGAACCTATTGTTGCAACCCCTGCAAAGTGATGAAAAGGAAACAGTGATGAGTGAAAACAACGACCCTTTTAAATCACAATATCCAGCCCTTGGCCGCTGGCTAATGTGGGTTGAAAAACCAAATGCGCCCGCTCTTATATTCTGGGCTGTGGCAATTATCTGCCTTGGGTTAATATTGCTTGATTTAGTTTATCATAAACACAGTCATTTTATGATTGAAGATCTCTTTGGTTTTTATGGCTTTTACGGCTTCATCATGTGTGCTGGCCTCGTGGTTGCTGCAAAATTGATGCGCAAAATTATTATGCGCGATGAAGATTACTACGCCCCCTATGTTGTCGATAGCGAAGAACATCCAAAGTTTGATATGAACCCTGAGACCGTTGGCTCCATAAGACCATCAGATAATGAAGAGGATAAAAACTAATGCTAGATGCTATTCTCTCTCCAATAGTAAGTGCGATGCCACAGGTGCCGCCTGCGTTTGTTTTCATGATGGCAGCAGCGCTAATGGCCTTTGTCCCCCAAGGCGTTGGGCGCTCACTCATCTTATTGAGCGCGCCGATCTTATCTGCCTTACAAATCTATGGCTACGGTACTGTTAGTCCTTTGGGCGGCAATCACATGCCGATGGAGTTCATGGGGCTAACGCTTGAGCTTATGCGGGTTGATAAATTAGCCATTATCTTTGGTTATATTTTCTCGCTAGCAGCATTTTTAGCTTCAATCTATGCTTGGCATGTTAAGGACACCCCCCAACAATTCGCCACTCTTTTATATGCGGGCAGTGCCATTGGCGCAGTTTTTGCAGGCGACTTGGTAACGCTTTTTGTCTATTGGGAAGGTACAGCCATTGCCTCCGTTTTCCTCATTTGGGCGAGACGCACTGAGGGCGCTTATCATACAGGCCAACGCTATTTGATTGTGCAAATCGCATCAGGGGTTATCCTGCTTGCAGGTTGTGTTTTAATGTACCGCGACACTGGTTCTATTGCCTTTGATAAGATGACTTTGGGCAGCCTTGGAACTTGGCTCATTTTCTTAGCTTTCGGCATTAAATGTGCCTTTCCGCTTCTACATAACTGGTTACAAGATTCATATCCTGCCGCGACCATCACAGGCACCGTTATTCTATCATCTTTCACCACTAAATTGGCGGTCTATGCCCTAGCACGTGGTTTTCCTGGCACCGAGATTTTAATCTATATCGGCGCTACGATGACGCTCTTTCCCATTTTCTTTGCAGTGATTGAAAATGATTTACGCCGTGTGCTGGCCTATAGTTTGAACAATCAACTAGGTTTTATGGTGGTGGGCATTGGCATTGGCACCGAACTATCGCTAAATGGCACAGCCGCCCATGCTTTTTGTCATATCTTATATAAGTCTCTGCTCTTCATGTCGGTTGGTGCGGTGATGTTTAGAACAGGCACAGCCAAAGGCTCAGAGCTTGGTGGGCTTTATAAAACCATGCCCTATACCATGCTATTTTGTGTCATTGGTGCGGCATCCATTTCTGCCTTTCCGCTATTCTCAGGTTTTATCTCAAAAAGCTTGATTGTTACTGCATCGGCTGAAAACCACAATTGGTTGGTTTGGGGTATTTTAGTTTTTGCATCCGCCGGTGTATTTCACCATTCAGGCATTAAAATTCCATATTTTGCATTTTTTGCCCATGATAATTTTGCCCATAATGGCGGTAAAAATCGCCCAAAAGAAGCACCATTTCATATGTTGCTTGCCATGGGCATTACGGCAACACTTTGCATTTTAATTGGCGTTTTCCCTGAGCCACTTTATGCTCTATTACCTTATTCGGTTGATTATGTGCCTTATACAACAGCTCACGTGATTACCCAATTGCAACTCTTGATGTTCTCCGCTCTCGCCTTTGGTGTATTGATGCGCACAGGCATTTATCCGCCAGAATTGAAATCTACTAATTTGGATACCGACTGGTTTTACCGCAAGTTTTTAGTCAGCCTTATCAAGTGGATAAGAAAGCGCGTGAAATTAATATTCTTTATGGGCAGCCTTTTGGTGACAATCATATTGCAAAAATCCATCAAACGTCTATATTCTTGGTATGGCCCTGAAGGGCATGTGGCAAGAGTGTGGCCAACAGGTTCTATGGTTATATGGATAGCCATATTACTAGCTGCCACACTGATTGTTAGCTTTTTAAAAGTGTAAAAGACCATTGAACTATAGATTTTAAGAGGTCATATGAAAATTATCAGAACAGATGCAGAATGGCGCGAAATCCTAAGTGATGAAGTCTATCAAGTAACTCGCAACCATGGCACTGAGCGCGCATTTACCTCGCCATTAAACAATGAAAATCGCGATGGCCTATGGCATTGTGCATGTTGTGATACCCCCTTGTTTGATAGTTCTGCAAAATTTACATCAGGTACGGGTTGGCCAAGTTTTTTCCAGCCCATTTCTCCTGAGATTATTGAAGAACGTGCAGATACCTCTTTCTTCATGCAACGTATCGAAGCTTGCTGTGCCATATGCGATGCTCATCTTGGCCATATATTCAACGATGGCCCACAACCTACTGGCCTACGCTATTGCCTGAATGGTGTAGCATTTAATTTTAAACCTAATTCTTAAATCAGATTAAGGCTGTTTATGTCTTTCACATCAAAAAATGCAACGTCACCTGTGGCAATTCCACCTGTGGCTGATAAACGCCCTCATGAGCTAGAGGCTCATGGCATTAAACGCACCGATGATTACCATTGGTTACGCGCTGATAATTGGCAAGAAGCCATGCGTGAACCAGAAAAATTACCCGAAGATATAAAAGCCTATTTGAACGCAGAAAACACCTATTATGATGAAATGATGCAAGACACGCTACCCTTGCAAGAAACTCTAATTGCTGAAATGCGTGGTCGCATCAAAGAAGATGAAAGCTCAATTCCTGTTCAAGATAGCGAATATCTTTACCAATCTAAATATGAAGAGGGGCAAGAATATTCCAAAATGCTACGCACAGATTTAGACGGTAAAAATGAACAAATCCTGATTGATTATAATGTTGAGGCCGAAGGCCAAGACTATTTTGTGGCTTCAGGGGCTGCCACCTCGCCTGATCATAATAAAATGCTTTGGGCTGCTGATACATCTGGTGCTGAATATTATGCACTGCGGGTGCGAGATTTAACATCAGGCAAAGATTTAGATTATGTGATTAAAGATGTTGGTTCATTTGATTGGATTGATAATGAACATATCATTTATACCCGCGTTGATGAGCATCATCGCCCCAGCAAAGTTTTCCGTCATAAAATTGGTGATGATCCCAAAAATGAGGAACTTGTTTTGGAAGAACAAGATCCGCGTTTTTTCATGGGTCTTGGCCGCATGTTGTCGGGTAAATTCGTTGATATTTCCATTGCCATGAATGACCAGTCTGAACATTGGGTTTTGGATACCAGCACACCAAATGGAGCGCCGCGCTGTATTGAGCCGCGCGCAGATGGCATTGAATATGAAATAGATCATCAGATCAATGATATGCATGATCGCTTTATCATTACCACCAATGCAGAAAATGCAACTGATTTTAAAATTGTCACAGCACCAGTGGACAAACCACAGCGTGAAAATTGGGCTGAATTAGTACCTCATGTTGAAGGCAGAATGATATTATCAGCACAATGTTACAAGCATTGGGTTTTGCATCTAGAGCGCAAAAATGCTCTACCCAGCATCGTCATTCACGATCAAGAAGGCAATCAAACACCGATTTCATTTGAAGAAGAAGCCTATGCCATTGGCCTGCAATTACTACCTGAATATGAGAATAATGTTATTCGCTTCCAGTATTCATCACCAACTACGCCTGATCAAACCTTTGAGTATGATTTAACCTCCGCAGCGCGCAAACTCTTAAAAGAAAAAGAAGTGCCATCGGGACATAATGCAAAGGATTATGTGGCACGCCGCATTATTGCCAAAAGCCATGATGGGGCAGAGGTTCCCGTTACAGTACTGCATCATAAAGATACAAAACTAGACGGCTCTGCGCCATGTTTTTTATATGGCTACGGCTCTTATGGCATCTCTATCCCAGCTGGGTTTTCTACCTCACGGTTATCGCTAATAGATCGCGGTTTTATCTTTGCTATTGCCCATATTCGTGGGGGCGAAGAAAAAGGCCGCGCTTGGTATAAGGCAGCTAAATTTGGTGGTAAGTCCAATACATTCCACGACTTCATCGCAGCTGGCGAAATGCTAGCCAGCGAAAATTTCACGTCCCGTGGTCAAATTGTATGTAATGGTGGTTCTGCTGGTGGTTTATTGGTAGGGGCTGTTGTTAATATGGCTCCCGATCTATTTGCAGGTGCCATTGCAGATGTGCCTTTTGTGGATGTGTTAAACACCATTCTTGATGACACGCTACCACTTACCCCAGGCGAGTGGTCGCAATGGGGTAACCCGATTGAATCAAAAGAAGCCTATAACTGGATTGCTGGTTACTCACCCTATGACAATGTGGAGGCAAAAGCCTATCCGCATATGCTGATAACTGCTGGTGTATCTGATCCACGGGTAACCTATTGGGAACCTGCAAAATGGGTGGCAAAGCTGCGTGAGTTTAAAGTTGATGATAATATTTTAATGCTGCGCACCAATATGACATCAGGCCATTTTGGTAAATCAGGACGTTTTGCAGCCCTTGAAGATAGCGCGCGTACCTATGCCTTTGCTTTAAAATCTGTTGGGCGCGCTTAAAATCTCTATCGCTCTTGAGGTGGAATAGCTTTTAAATAAGCAGCAATAGCAGCGAGATCTTCTTTAGGAAGCCTTGCCATATTTTCTTGCACACTCACCATGGAAGAACCAAAGCTATCAAACTCAGGTGTAAAGCCTGTTTGTAACCCAGTGATGATATCTTCCTCGCTCCAGCCAGCAATCCCCGTTTCACTTGGGCTGATGTTGGGCACTTTTTCTGCACCTTCAAAAGCCTTACCACCAGCCATCCAGCGGCTATACTCAAGTCCACCCAATGCATCGCGTGGAGTATGGCACTCACCACAATGGGCAAGATTTTCTACCAAATATTTACCGCGAAGAATTTCTGGATTGGTTTTAACAAGCTCAACCTCACCTGTATAATAAAAATTCAATTGCATCCAAAGCCCAAGGCCTCGACGTAAATCAAATGGAAAAGCCACTTGGTGAGGCTTATTAGGTGTTTCGCTCTCAGGCAATGTTTTCATAAAATAATAGAGCGCTGTGATATCTTCAGCTTCCATCCCCTTATAAGAACTATAAGGAAATGCAGGATAAAAGTGTTGACGTTTAGGCGAGACACCTTGGGTTAAAGCAAGGGCAAAGTCACGAAGTGTATAATGAGCAATGCCCTGTTCACTAGGCGATATATTAGGCGCATAAAAAGTGCCAAAGGGAGTTTTAAAAGCCTCACCACCGGACAGGGTTAATTTAGCAGTTTTTATAACATCCTCGTCTTCTGATGTTTTAGCTTCTTGCAATACCTTTTTATCCACATGGCATGAGCTGCAACCAGAAGCCCAGAATATCTGCTCTCCCTTAGCAATTATTTCAGATTTAATCGCGCCCTGCTGCTTTAACTCAGCAATAAGGCTCTTATCAAGCCCACGAGGCGCTGATAAAATCCAGAAAATAACTCCGCCAATAAATCCTAATAAGCAAAGAAAAAGAATTGCTCGCCTAAACATCAATATTCCAATTATTTCTTAACGCGAAATTTTTCGTGACAAGCTTTACAATTGCTCAACACCTTACCAAAAGATGCTTTAAATGCACCCAGATCAGCAGGTTTTGCATCTACTGCGGCATCAACATCACCAGCAAATTTAGCAAGAGCGGCTTTAAAGCCTTCAGCATCATCCCAAATAGCAGGGGCAACGGTTGTTTTTCCGCCAGTTTTAGAATCTTCTGGGAAATAATTTCCAAAATTATGAGCGGTTTCTTGGATAGTTTTCAAAAGCTCTTCAGCTTTTGCGGCATCATAATCCATTTCACCCTTCATCATGCCAACACCAGTTTTTACAGCACCGCCAACACTTTTCATCATGCTCTTACGGGTTGCAATAGGATCTTCAGCCAAAGCTAATGTTGAAACAAAGGTTAAAGCAGTGATTGCTAATAGTATTTTTCTAAACATAATTTTCTCCAGATTAAAACTAAATATATAATAATTCATAACGGATTTTAAAAAAAGTGTCACTTTAAATCTTGCTAATAAAGATTACAAAAAATTAATAATTGGAAAAAAATACTTGCTAATTCATCATCTCTCGGCAAAACTAAACATAGGAGTAGAGCAAAACGATACGTTGGGAGGCGTAACGCATAGATGCCGTCATCAAATGGCTTGCCATCAAATGGTCAGACAAATAACAAGTCTTTAAAGGCTAATCTAGATACATTTCCTAAATATCTCGTGGAAAATTCAAAGCGATTTACAAACCGCCCTGCCATGCGATTAAAAGAACTTGGCATTTGGCACTCTTGGACTTGGGCTGAAATGAAGCATGAAATTATGCGCTTTTCATACGGCCTTAAGACCTTAGACTTCACCCAAAATGATAAAATTGCCATCGTCGGCTCAAACCGTCCCCGCCTTTATTGGACATTTTGCGCGACCCAAGCCATAGGCGGTGTGCCAATACCCGTCTATGCTGATGCTGTGGCAGAAGAGCTTGTCTATGTTTTAGAACACGCAGAAGCCAGCATAGCAGTTTGCCAAGATCAGGAGCAGGTAGATAAGCTGCTTTCAATTGCTGATAAACTGCCTAAATTAAAAACCATTATCTATGATGAAACCCGCGGGATGCGCGATTATGATCACGCACATCTGCATAGTTTTAGCGATGTGCAGCTAAAAGGCGATGAGATATTAGAAAAAATTGGCGAACAACCTTGGCTAGATACTATTGCGCTTGGCAAAGCTGAAGATTTAGCAGTATTGCTTTATACTTCTGGGACAACGGGCAAGCCAAAAGGCGTGATGTTATCTCACAATAATTTACTGTTATCTTCCATCAATGCCAATCACTTTGATAATCTCAATGAGGGCGAGTCTATCATCGCCTATTTGCCACTGGCTTGGATTGGCGATCATGTTTTTTCTTATGGGCAATCTTATACAGCAGGCTATTGTGTGTGCTGCCCTGAATCAGCTGAAACTGTTGCTGACAATCGCCGCGAAATCGCACCGTCATATTTTTTCGCGCCACCCCGCGTTTTTGAAGGCATGCTTACTGATATTATGGTGAAGATGGAAGATGCCAGCGCCTTTAAGCAAAAAATGTTTAAATATTTTTTGGGCGTTGCAGAGCGTTTTGGCGAGAAAATTTTAAATAAGCAAAGCGTTTCTTTATCGGGACGTTTTTTATATACACTGGGCAATTTTTTCATCTATGGGCCTTTGAAAAATCGCATGGGGTTAACCCGCGTGAAAGTAGGCTATACAGCAGGTGAAGCCATAGGCCCTGAAATTTTTAAATTTTTTCGCTCCCTCGGCATCAATCTAAAACAACTCTATGGGCAAACAGAGGCGACCGTATTTATCACAGCACAGCCTGATGGAGAAATTCATGCCGAAACCGTTGGTAAAGCCAGCCCAGATGTAGAGATCAAAATAGCTGATGATGGCGAAGTGCTATATCGCTCTCCAGGAGTTTTTATTGGTTATTATAAAAATGACGAAGCTACTCGTGAGACCAAAGATGACGAGGGTTGGGTAAAAACTGGCGATGCGGGGTTCTTTGATGATGAAGGGCATTTACGCATTATCGATCGGGCTAAAGATGTGGGAAAACTAAAAGATGGCAGCCTATTCCCACCCAAATATGTCGAGAATAAACTCAAGTTCTTCCAAAATATTAAAGAGGCTGTCACCTTTGGCCATGAGCGCGACCATGTGGGGGCTTTTATTAATATTGACCTCACAGCCGTTGCCAATTGGGCAGAACGCAACAACATAGCCTATGCCTCCTATCAAGAATTGGCTGGCCATCCAAAGCTCTATGAAATTATTCAAGGTCATGTGGATGAGGTCAACCAAACACTTTCCAAAGAAGACCGCATGGGCGGCGCTCAAATCAAACGCTTTTTAATTTTGCACAAAGAATTAGATGCCGATGATGGGGAGCTAACCCGCACCCAAAAAGTACGCAGAACTTTCATTGCTGATCGCTATGCCCCCTTGATTGAAGCGCTCTATGATGGCTCAAAAGAAAAATTTATTGAAACCGAGGTAACCTTTGAAGATGGTCGCAAGGGCAAGCTCTCCGCCACCGTAGAAATTCGCGATATGAAACTCTATCCAGTTGAAAGCAATAAAGAGGCGACTGAATAATGAGTGAAAAAGAAACACTTTTAAAAATTGATAATGTCTCCCTCTCCTTTGGTGGGGTGAAGGCCATTACGGATATTTCTTTTGATATTCAAAAAGGTGAAATTAGAGCCATCATTGGCCCCAATGGCGCGGGTAAAACCTCAATGCTTAATGTGATCAATGGATTTTATCATCCCCAAAAAGGCACCATTACCTTTAGGGGTGAAAAGCGCAAAAAAATGCGCCCCTATGAGGCTGCAGCTTCTGGCATCGCCCGCACCTTTCAAAATGTTGCTCTATTTAAAGGCATGTCCACCCTTGATAACATCATGTCGGGTCGCTCATTAAAAATGAACAAGGGCTTTTTATGGCAAATGTTTTATTATGGCCCTGCTCGCGATGAAGAAATAGAGCAACGTAAGAAGGTGGAAGAGATCATCGATTTTTTAGAGATCGCCCACATTAGACGCCAACCCGTGGGCAAATTATCTTATGGCCTACAAAAGCGCGTTGAGCTTGGCCGCGCGCTCGCTATGGAACCTGATTTACTCTTACTAGATGAGCCAATGGCAGGTATGAACCTAGAAGAAAAAGAGGATATGAGCCGCTTTATCCTAGATGTGAATGCTCAATTTGGCACAACCATCGCGCTGATTGAGCATGATATGGGCGTGGTGATGGACCTTGCTGATCGGGTTGTTGTTCTAGATTATGGCAAAAAAATCGGCGATGGTCTGCCTGAAGAAGTGCAAAAAAATCAAGATGTCATTGATGCTTATTTAGGAGTGCCCCACTAATGGATTTACTCAACTCTATATTCATCGCCCCCTTTGCTGACATGTTTTCAGCGCCAGATTTTTTATTGCAAGTCCTTTGGGAGGGCTTTGTATCAGGCGTGCTTTATGCCCTCATCGCGCTAGGGTTTGTTTTAATCTATAAAGCCTCGGGCGTGTTTAATTTTGCCCAAGGCATCATGGTGGTATTTGCAGCCCTGGTGCTTGTGGGGCTTTATGAATTGGGAATGCCAGCATGGATTGCGCTAATTCTCACCATTGGAGTAATGGCACTATTGGCCATATCAATTGAGCGCGTGGTGTTGCGTCATATGGTGGGGCAGCATGATGCCATATTATTAATGGCAACCATTGGCTTGACCTTATTTTTAAAAGGTACGGGTGAGCTGATCTTTGGTGGCGAACCAAAACGCATGATCACTGAAGAACTAGGACTTTCAACAGGCTCATGGGATATTGAAGTGTTTGATGGCATTGTTATCTTTCAACATATTGATGTGGCCGCAGCGGTCATTGCTATTATTATGGTGATTTGTCTTGGCATTTTCTTTTCAAAAACTCGCATTGGTCGTGCATTACGTGCGGTTGCAGATGATCACCAAGCGGCCTTATCTGTTGGCATTTCACTTAATCAAATCTGGGCAATCGTATGGTTTGCGTCGGGCATTGTTGCCCTTGTAACAGGCATCATGTGGGGGGCGAGATCGGACGTATCTTTTGCCTTAGAAATCATTGCTCTGAAAGCCTTAGCTGTTCTAATCCTAGGGGGGTTCAGGCGTGGTTTGCCTATGTTCTTGCGTTGATTTTCTTGCTGTTCAAACCGCAAGGCCTCTTTGGCGAAAAAATAATTGAGCGGGTATAGGGAGACGCACAATGTTCTATCGAGAATCCGGTCAATTTAAAACCAGCTATAAAGCAGATCAGGCAATCTTCCCTATTTTGCAAGACCGCATCGGCCTTGGCATCATCTTAGCCATTGCCTTTGTAGCCATTCCATTTTTTGCCAATGAATTCTTCTTAAGCTCAATCATGATCCCCTTTTTAATATTCTCCCTAGCCGCAGTAGGCTTGAATATTTTAACAGGCTATGCAGGGCAGCTCTCCCTTGGTACAGGGGCTTTCATGGGAGTAGGCGCTTATGCTTGTTATAAGCTCAACACCTATTTTCCTGACATTAACATTTTGATTTTGATCCTATCATCGGGCTTTTTTTCAGCGCTTATTGGCATGTTTTTTGGCCTACCAAGTCTGCGCATTAAAGGGCTATATCTAGCAATCACAACATTAGCAGCGCAATTCTTTTTAGACTGCTGCTTCATTCGCGTACCTTGGCTATATAATTACAATGACTCAGGCGCGATTGACTCCCCCGCTAAAACCCTATTTGGCTATACCATAACAAGCGCCAGCGCCCTGCCTGTAACACGTTATCTGGTGGTACTAACCATTGTGGTTATCATGACATGGATTGCCAGCAATATCATAAGAGGACGCTTTGGGCGCTCTTGGATGATGATTAGAGACATGGATATTGCAGCCGAACTAATGGGCATCCGCCCACTGCGCGCAAAACTATCAGCCTTTGCTTTTTCATCTTATTATTGCGGTGTAGCGGGCGCTATGATGGTCTATTTCTGGTTGGGTTCTGCGGAAGCAGAGGCTTTTGATATCAACCTCTCATTCCGCATCTTATTCATGGTGATCATTGGCGGCATGGGATCTTTGATTGGCTGTTTTATGGGTGCTGCATTCATATGGGTATTACCCATTTTAATCCGCACCATCCCACCCTCATTTGGCATGAATATTGGCGCTTCAACGGTGGAACATTTAACCTTCATCATTATTGGCGCATTGATAATATTTTTCCTAA
>CAKMZG010000009.1:23407-25965 GCA_929200335.1 uncultured Alphaproteobacteria bacterium
TTGTGGAACCTCACGGACTAGCCAGACTATGGCAAATTACAAAAGAAAAACTACGAACTTGGCCATTCCCATATGGCTAATAAATTGACTTAATTATTAACAGGAGGAAGAAATGATTTTAAAGAAACTTGCAATTGGCGCTCTATCAGTAGCGCTTGCAGCTACGGCTTATACCGTTTCTGCTCAAGCTGAGGATACGCTTTTTGTACCCTCATTAACCTATAGAACTGGCCCATTTGGCGGCGGCGGAACGCCTTTTGCCGATGGTTATGCAGATTATTTCAACATGCTAAATGCCAGAGATGGCGGTATTGGTGGCATAAAGGTAACCGTCGAAGAATGCGAGACCGGTTATAACTCACAAAAAGGCGTTGAGTGCTATGATGCTACTAAAGGTAAAGAGGCTCTCGTCTATAGCCCATTATCAACTGGCATCACCCTTGCGCTTATCCCGAAAGCAGCCGCTGATGGTATTCCAATTTTTTCTATGGGCTACGGGCTTTCAGCCGCAGCCATTGGTGAAAAATTTCCATGGGTATTTAATTATCCCACCACCTATTGGAACCAGTTAACTTCAATTTTGAAATATATAGGTGACAAAGAAGGCGGCCTGGATAAGCTTAAAGGCAAAAAAATTGGCTTCATCTATCTTGATGTTGGCTACGGTAAAGAGCCGCTTCCAGTGTTGGATATTCTGGCAAAAGAATATGGCTTTGAAGCTGCCAAATTCCCTGTTGGCGTAAAAGAAATGCAGAACCAATCTTCTCAGTGGTTGAATGTGCGTAAGGCACGCCCTGATTGGATGATCATGTGGGGCTGGGGTGCTATGAATGCAACGGCCGTTAAGGAAGCTGCAAAAATTAGGTTCCCACTCGATCGCTTCATTGGCAATTGGTGGGCTGGCGCTCATGCCGATATGAAATCCGTTGGCACAACTGGTAAAGGCTATTTAGCAGCTAACCTATCAGGCATTGGCGCCGATTTTCCAGCACTTCAAGACATTATCAAACATGTCGTTGATGCAGGTAACAGTAAGGTTAAATCAAAAGAGGATGTAGGTACTGTGCTTTACAATCGTGGCTTATTGAATGCTGTTGTTATTGCTGAAGCCATTAAGGCCGCTCAAGATAAAACGGGTAAGAAGAAAATCTCTGCCGCTGATTTAAGAGAGGGTTTTGAGAGTTTTGATTTATCACAAGCCCGCTGGAAAGAACTTGGTTTAGAAGGTTTCACAGGCCCTATCAAGGGTGATTGTAAAGACCACGAAGGCGCAGGGCCAATTTTCATCCAACAATGGGATGGCACAAACTGGAAGAAAATCTCAGACCTTATCCCACCAATGGCAGAAAAAACACGTCCATTGCTTGAGGAAGCAGCAGAGAAATATGTTTCTGATAAACCTGATTGGAAAATGAATAAATGTGGCTAGGCCGCATTAATGGGAACTCAAATTAGTGGAAAACCCACGTTAGTGGGAAACCCACGTTGTGTGAACTTATAAATCTGAAGTTCGCATGAAAATAATATAAATGCCTTGGGCAATTTTGCCCAGGGTCACCCTATTAAAAGCAAAGACTAAACCTATGAGTGATAAAAATATTTTAGAAGTGAATAACATCGAGGTAATTTATGACCATGTGATTTTGGTTTTAAAAGGCATCTCTTTGAATGTTCCTAAGGGTGGCATTGTGGCGATACTGGGTGCCAATGGTGCGGGTAAAACCACAACACTAAAAGCAATTTCTAATCTATTGCAGGCCGAACGCGGTGAAGTCACCAAAGGCAATATCATATTCAAAGATGAAGAGGTACAAGCCCTCTCGCCAAATGAGCTTGTGCGCCGTGGCTGCATTCAAGTGATGGAAGGCCGTCATTGTTTTGGCCATTTGAGCATCGAAGAAAATTTATTAACGGGTGCATTTACCCGCAAGGATGGCTCTGCTGCCATAAAACGCGATATGGAAATGGTCTATGATTATTTTCCACGCCTGCGAGAGCGCAAACATTCCCAAGCTGGCTATACCTCAGGGGGCGAGCAACAAATGTGCGCCATTGGCCGCGCCTTACTGTCAAAGCCTTCTATGATTTTATTAGATGAGCCTTCCATGGGGCTGGCACCACAATTGGTGGAAGAGATTTTTGACATCGTCAAACAATTGAATGAAAAAGAAGGCGTATCCTTCTTACTGGCTGAACAAAACACTTCTATTGCACTGCGCTATGCCACCTATGGTTATATTATAGAATCAGGACGTGTGGTCTTGGATGGAACGGGTGAAGAATTGCGCGAGAACCAAGACGTGAAAGAGTTTTATCTTGGTGTCGGTGGTGAAGGTCGCAAGAATTTCCGTGAAGTAAAACATTATAAACGCCGCAAACGTTGGCTGGCATAAATTAAAAGAAAGAAAATGAAAGCAAATGACATCTTACCTAGACAATATGGAAATTGCAGATGCTGCTTCACGCCAAGCAGTTTTGTTTTCAAAACTTCCCAATCATTTAAAACAAGCCATTGAAAACTGTCCAGCCTTGAAAGAGCACTTAAACGCCCATGATTT
>CAKMZG010000009.1:25975-27097 GCA_929200335.1 uncultured Alphaproteobacteria bacterium
TTAATTCTCGCCAAGCTTTGGCTGCCCTTCCTATATTACGAAAACCTCAATTGATGGAAGCACAGGCTAAAAATCCGCCCTTTGGTGGCTTTGCCGATATCAATGCTCTTGAGGGCACTCGTGTATTCATGTCGCCCGGCCCTATATGGGAACCGCAATGTTTGGGCATTGACCCATGGGGCTGTGCGCGGGCGCTCTATTCAGCTGGATTTAGAAAAGGCGAGATGACTATCAATGCCCTATCCTATCACATGACGCCAGGCGGCTTTATTTTAGATGAGGGTTTAAGAGCCTTAGGCTGCACCGTTTTTCCTGCGGGCATAGGTAATACCCAAGCACTGGTTGAGGCCGCTCATCACATCTCCCCTTCTGCTTTTACCGGCACACCCGATTTTTTAAAAATAATTTTAGATAAAGCCAATGAATTAGGTAAACCAATTTCAAGCATTAAGCGCGCCATGGTTTCAGGCGGCGCATTGTTTCCAAGCCTGCGGGAGGAATATAATTCTCTCGGCATCAATGTCATGCAGTGCTATGCAACGGCTGATTTGGGTGTCATCGCCTATGAAAGCCAACATGATGGCAAAGTACTTGATTGCATGATTGTCAATGAGGATTTGATTGTGGAAATTGTGCGCCCCGGCACCAATGAACCCGTTGCTCATGGTGAGGTGGGAGAGCTGGTTGTTACCAATTTCAACCCAGCCTATCCGTTGGTGCGTTTTGGGACAGGTGATTTATCCGCTGTCTTAGATGAGCCAAGCCCATGCGGGCGTACCAATATGCGCATTAAGGGATGGATGGGGCGTGCTGATCAGCGCACCAAAGTCAAAGGCATGTTTGTTGATCCCAAGCAAATACAAGAGATTCTCAATATCCATAGCGATATTGAAAAAGCGCGTTTAGTGGTGAGCCGTGAAAATGAACAAGATAAAATGTGTTTGAGAATCACTGGCGATGCAGCTCTATTGGAACCTCAATTTGAGGTTATTCAAAGCACCTTAAATTCAGTGACTAATCTCAAAGGTGAAATTGAGCTTGCAACTGAACTGCCTAACGATGGCATGGTTATTGCTGATGAGCGCGATTATGATAGCTAGCGCATGTAGCATTTAGGTGAGT